>DAIMFY010000102.1:0-7278 GCA_036724295.1 Gemmatimonadales bacterium
GCGGCAATGCACGGCTTTCCGCCACCGCCGGCGTGCATCCCCATGTCGCGTCCGCGTGGTCGCCGGAGGTGAGCGGCTGGCTCCAGGAACAATTGCGGTGCCCGGAAGTGGTTGCGGCCGGCGAGATGGGACTCGATTATCACTACGATCATGCACCCCGTGACATGCAGCGGCGCGCGCTGGGTGCCCAGTTGGCCCTGGCGGCGGAGACCGGGAAGCCGGCCGTCATCCACTCGCGCGAAGCCGACGACGACATGATGGCCATCCTCCGCGAGCACTCGGCCACGCGCTGCATCATGCACTCCTACAGCAGCGGGGAAGCATTGCTCGAGGTCGCACTCGACCTGGGCCACTTCGTATCGTTCAGCGGGATGATCACCTTTCGCAGCTGGCACCAGGACGATGTTATCCGTCGTGTGCCGAAGGCCTCGTTGCTCGTGGAGACCGACGGCCCGTACCTCGCGCCGGTCCCGCACCGCGGCAAGCGCAACGAGCCGGCCTTCGTGGTAAGAGTGGCCGAGCGCCTGGCTGCCGTGCTGGGATGCAGTGTGCCGGAAATCCACCAGCTTACCGGGCACAACGCCCGCCGAGCATTTGGTCAACGCATCGCGGCCTGACGCCAGGAGATGACGTGAGCAAGGTGCCGTCGGATATCGAAATTGCGCAGTCAGCGAAGCTCCGCCCCATCGCGGATGTTGCAGCGGAAGCGGGCCTTGGCCCTGATGAATTCCTGCCCTATGGTCGTTTCAAGGCCAAGATCACGATGGAAGCCATCCGGGCCCGTAAGCCCTCGGGCCGACTGGTGCTCATCACCGGCACCAACCCCACCCCGGCCGGCGAAGGAAAGAGCACGGTCACGGTCGGACTGGCGCAGGCACTCCGCCGCCTCAAGAAGAAGGTGATGGTGTGCATCCGGGAGCCGTCGCTGGGCCCGGTGTTAGGGGTCAAGGGTGGCGCGGCCGGGGGCGGCTATGCCCAGGTCGTCCCGATGGACGAGATCAACCTCCATTTTACCGGTGACTTCCACGCCATTACGTCGGCCCACAACCTGCTGTCGGCCCTGCTTGACAACCACATCCATCAGGGTAACGCGCTGGGCCTCGATTCGCGCCGCATCACCTGGCCGCGCACGATGGACATGAATGACCGTGCGCTGCGCTCCATTGTGGTGGGCCTGGGTGGGCTCAACGGTGGCCCGACCCGTGAAGACCGGTTCGTGATCGTGCCCGGCAGCGAGGTGATGGCGATCCTGTGTCTCGCGACTGGCATCAGTGACCTCGAGGCGCGCCTCGGCCGGATCATTGTGGGGCTTCGCCGTGACAGGACGCCCGTGACGGCCGGCGACCTCAAGGCCCAGGGCGCCATGACGCTGCTGCTGAAGGATGCGCTGCTGCCCAACCTGGTGCAGACACTGGAAGGCGGACCTGCGCTCGTGCACGGCGGGCCTTTCGGCAACATCGCGCACGGCTGCAACAGTATCATGGCCACCCGGCTGGGGCTCTCGCTCGCGGATATCGTGCTCACCGAAGCGGGCTTCGGTGCCGATCTCGGCGCGGAGAAGTTCTTCGACATCAAGTGCCGCTTCGGGGGGCTGAACCCCGAGGCCGCGGTGGTGGTCGCCACGGTCCGCTCGCTGAAGATGAATGGCGGCGTCAAGAAGGACGCGCTCGCCACGCCTGACGTGACGGCGCTGACGCGCGGGCTCGCCAATCTCGAGGCCCACGTCGCCAACGTCCGCAAGTTCGGCGTGCCGGTAGTGGTGGCGCTCAATCGCTTCATCACCGACTCGCAGGAGGAACTCGACACCGTCCTTGAGGCAGCGCGGAGCTGGGGGGTGCGTGCGGCGCTGAGCGACGTCTGGGAGAAGGGGGGCGAGGGTGGGGAGGCCGTGGGCCACGAGGTGCTGGCGCTGCTGGACCAGGGTGGGAGCAACTTCCATCCGCTCTATGACGCTGCCCTGCCCATCAAGACCAAGATCGAGACCATCGCCCGCTATATCTATGGCGCCGATGGCGTGACCTACCAGCCGGCGGCCGAGCGCGCCATCACCCAGTGTGAGGCGATGGGGCTGGGGCAGACGCCGGTCTGCATGGCCAAGACCCAGTACTCCTTCAGCGATGACCCGACCCGGCTGGGACGGCCGAGCGGCTTCCAGATTACCATTCGGGATGTCTATGCATCAGCTGGCGCCGGCTTCATCGTGGCGCTTGCCGGTGACATCATGACCATGCCCGGACTGGGCAAAACGCCCGCGGCGGAACAGATGCGCGTCTCCGCCGACGGCACAATCGAGGGACTCTCCTGATCATGGATTTCATTTCGACCGACCGTGCTCCCCGCGCCATCGGACCCTACAGCCAGGCCGTGGTGCACGGCGGGCTGCTGTACTCGGCGGGACAGATCGCGCTCGATCCCGCCAGCATGGAGCTGGTGGCCGGCGATACCGCCGCACAGACCGAACAGGTCTTTGCCAACCTCAAGGCGGTGCTGGCGGCTGCGGGCACCGATCTCTCCTCGGTCCTGAAGACCACGGTCTATCTCGCGGACATGGCGGACTTCCAGCCCATGAACGCCGTCTACGCCCGGCACTTCGGCGAGCACCGGCCCGCGCGCAGCACAGTGGCGGCTGCGGCGCTCCCCAAGGGCGCGCGCGTGGAGATCGACGTGATCGCGGCGGTCGCGGGCTGAGCGATGCCGTCATCGCGGCTGGCACATGCGATGCGCTGCTTGGCGCTGGTGCTGGCGGGCCTGATCGTGGCGGCGAGTGCGGCGGGCGCGCAAGACTCGACCACGACGGCGCCACCGCTCACCGGCGACACCGTGCAGCGGGCAGCGCCGGCCGTGGCCACGGGGCACAAGCCCAGCGCCACCGGCAACATGCTCAAGTCCCTCGTGGTGCCGGGATGGGGCCAGCTCTCGCTCGGCCGTGAGCTCACGGCGCTCGTCTTCATTGCGGGTGAGGCCGGGACACTCACCATGGTGATCAAGAGCCAGAAGGACCTGAACCGGGCGCGCGACGCTGGTGATGCGGACTTGATCGATCAGTACACGCGGAAGCGTGAAGACTGGCTGGTCTACATGGGGATCAATCACGTCCTCAGCGCGCTCGAGGCATATGTCTCGGCCAAGCTCTGGGATTTTCCCGGCGACCTCGACCTTCAGGTGACGCCGGGCGGCCTCGGCGCCGCGGGGCGCATTCCCATCCGTATTCCATGAACTCCGCGCCAATCGGGATTTTCGATTCCGGCATCGGAGGGCTGACCGTCGCGCGGGCCATCTTTGATCACCTGCCCGCCGAATCCACCGTCTACTACGGCGACACCGCCCGGGTGCCGTATGGGCCGAAGTCTCCTGAAACGGTGCGGCGCTACAGCCGGGAGATCCACGCCTGGCTGCTGGAACAGCACGTCAAGGCGGTCGTGATCGCCTGCAACACCAGCACCGCCCATGCCCTCGCAGACCTCCAGGCAATTTCGCCCGTTCCAGTCATCGGCGTGATCGAGCCAGGCTCGCGCGCGGCCGTCGCCGCGAGCCGCTCGGCGATTGGCGTGATCGGCACCGCCGGCACCATCGCGAGCGAGGCCTACCCACGCGCCATCCGCGCGCGGAACGCCGCGGCCCAGGTCAGCCAGGCGGCGTGTCCGCTCTTCGTTCCATTCGTCGAGGAAGGGTGGTTTGACCATCCATCGCTTGAATTGGTGGCGCGTGAATATCTCGCGCCGCTGATGGCAACCGGTCTCGACACGCTGGTCCTCGGATGTACCCACTACCCCCTGCTCAAGCCGCTGCTGCAGCGCGTGGTGGGTCCGGATGTGCGGCTGATCGACTCGGCGGAAGAAACGGCGCGGGCGCTGGGGGAGATCCTTCAGCGGCAGTCGCTGGAGGCGCCGGGCAGCTCACCCGTTTTGCATCGCTTCGTGGTGAGCGATGACGAAGCGCGATTCCGCACCGTCGGGGCGCGGTTCATCGGTGAGCGACTGGATCGTGCCGAGGTGGTGCCGGTGGGGTGACGGAGAGCTGCAGGCTGCTGGTGTCGCGCCGGTAACCTAGAACCGGTGCAGTTCCGCGCCTTCCGACGTCACCACGGCGTAGCACTGCTCGCCGATCCACGGTCCCGGATTCAGGTAGTAGCGGCCAGGTGCCAGCTCGGCGAGTGTCGCCACGTGGGTATGACCCATGATGAGCATCCACGGATCGGGGTCCGCCGCCAGGCGACGCCGCGCGTATTCCAGTTGCCGTGCCGCGCTTGCTGCCTTTTGTTGAGCGGTTGGCCGGACCTCACCGAGCAATGGTGAGAGCCGGTCCACGAGCCAGGTACCCACGTCGGGATGCAGGAGCGCAAAGGTGCCGGACGTGAGCGGATGTCCGATGAGCCGGTGCGCCCATGAAATCCGTCCCGGCCGCTCCGCGACGCCGTCGCCGTGCAGCGCAAGGATGCGCCGCTCCTCCACCTGCATGTCGAGATGGCTGCGTGACCAGCTGATGCCGGTGTCCTCTGCCCAGCGAGGCCGGCCCCAGCGGTCATGATTGCCGCCAATCATGCTCACGGGCATGCGGGCAGCAAGTTCTGCGAGCGCTGCCGCGACCGCAAAGCCGCGGCGGGGAATGACCCGGCGCCAGCCGAACCAGAATTCGAAGAGATCGCCGGCCACCAGGAGCGAGTCGCCCAGGCCCGGCGCCGCGCGCAGGAAGCGGAGCAGGCTCGCCTCGTTTTCCTTCGGCGCGCTTCCGATGTGTGCATCGGCGATAACCAGCAGTCGTTCTGGGGGCACGGCGCAAGATACCGGGCGGCGCCAGCGGCCCGCAACGCGACGATGTCCCGGCACCGCCAGCTTCCCAGGCCGGATGTGAGCCTCATGAACCACGATGGTATTTCCAGCGTGACCGTTCGAGTCAACTACTCCGAGACGGACCAGATGGGTGTGGTCTACCATGCCCGCTACGTCGTCTGGCTCGATGTAGCTCGCACCGAGCACCTGCGGCAGGCCGGCATGAGCTATCGTGAGCTCGAGTCCGAAGGCTACCGGCTGGCCGTGGGCGAGCTTGCCATTCGCTATTCCCGCTCCGCGCGGTATGACGACGCTGTCCGGATCAGGACATGGGTACGCGAGATGGCCTCCCGCCGCGTCACCTTCGGCTATGCCATCGAGCTGGCCGAGGCAGGGACGCTGCTGGCCACGGCCCGGACTTCCATGATGGTGCTGAACGCGGGCATGGAACCTGCCCGGCTGCCAGCCCACGTCGCGACATTGCTCACGGTGACACCAGACCCGGTGCGCCTGGGGTTGTAACCATAGGAGGCGAGATGCGTCGGTGTACTGTCCCGCTGGTGGGTGTAACCCTGGGCCTGCTGCTGTCAGCCGGTCCGGCCGCGAGGCCGGCGGCTGCGCAGCAGGGCGCATTGATCGAGGTGCTGGCACCTGTCCTCCAGGCCGAGGACAGTCGTCGCTTTGACGGCGCGACGCTCACGGCGGCGATGAGCCATCCGGATTCCTTCGTTCGAAGCACTGCGGCGATCGCCATTGGCCGGATCGGCGATACTCGCGGGCTCGATCTCCTCGTTCGCGGCATGTCGGATCCTGACACCACCGTGCGCCTGGCCGCAGTGTTTGGATTGGGCCTACTGCGAGACACGGCCGCGATCGGCCCCATCCTCGAGCGGCTGCGTACAGAACCGGTCCTCGATGTCACCAGCGCAGTCGAGGCGATGACCACGCTCGCCAGGATCGGCGGCCCCCAGGTAGGCGATATCTTCCGCGCCATTCTCGACGGGCGGGCAGCGCTCGATGTGTCGGCGCTCGAATCGCTGCGCAGGCGGATCGCCATCGAGGCGTGGCGCCTGGGTCCGGATGCACCGATCGCCTCGCTCCTTCCGCTTGTCTCCGACAGCAGTAGTGACATGCGCTGGCGTGCGGTCTATTCCCTGAGCCGCCTGCGGCCGGTGTCCGCTGCCCGGCGTCTGGCCGAGGCGGTGCGCGATCCGCTCGCGTACACCCGTGCCGCGGCCGTCCGGGCTTTCACGCCGGCCTACGTGGACAGCGCTGGCCTGGGCCGGACCACGGTGGCTCGGCTGCTGACGCCGCTGCTCACCGATGACGATGGCGGTGTCCGGATTGCGGCGCTCCGGGGGGTGGGTGCACTGGGTGACACCACCCTTGCCGGGCGCATTGCCGACCGGCTGAACGATCCGCTCCCGAACGTGCGAGTGGCGGCTATCGAGGCGCTGGGTGCCCTCGGCGGACCAGTCGCCGCGAGCAAGCTGAACGAGGTGCTCGATGGGAAGCCGGTCTTCGCGATCGGGCGTGCCGCCTTGCTTGCGCTGGCGCGCGTCGATACCGCTGCCGCTCGTCCCTGGCTCGCCGCGTGGGCGGAGCGTCCCGACTGGGCAGGGCGGATGGCAGCTGCCGAGGCGGCTGCGTCGCTGGGCGGCCGCCCGGCCCTGCTTGATGACCGTGACCCTCGCGTCGTGGCGGCCGCGCTGTCGGCCTGGTCGTCCGGTGAAGCCGAGCCGGGCGACGCCTTGCTGAGTGAGGCACGCGCCCGGCTTCGTGCTCCTGATGCTGTCGTCCGTGCCGTTGCCGCCGGGATCCTGGCCCGGATCCACGATCCCTCTGATGTGACCCAGCTGGCCGATGCCTACGGCCGGGCGGCCCGGGACTCCTTCCCGGATGCAGCGATCGCAGCGCTCGATGGGCTCCGGCAGATTGCCCAGACCGGCGCCTCCGCGGCCGCGGATGTCCAGCGGTTGTTCCTCAGCCGTGCACGCCGACCCGACGATTACGTCATTCGTGCATGGGCAGAGGCGGCCTGGCCCGCTGCCGCCGCACGATGGGGTCCCGCGTATCCGCTCGATCCGGGGCGTACGCTGCAGGATTATCGTGAAGTCCTGCGTCGGTACGTGGTGGCTCCTGACTCGGTCCGGCGGCCGCACGTCACCATTGAAACCGAGCAGCGCGGCAGCATCGAGCTGGAGCTGATGGGCCCCGAGGCTCCACTCACGGTCGCCAACTTCCTGTCGTTGGTGGACCGCCATTTCTTCGACGGGAATCGCTGGCACCGCGTCGTCCCCGACTTCGTGGTGCAGGATGGCGATCCGCGCGGCGACGGGTGGGGTTCGTCCGGCACGCCCATACGAGACGAAATCAACCGGCAGCGTTACGTCCAGCCGCTGATCGGCATGGCGCTTTCAGGCCCCGACACGGGAAGCAGCCAATGGTTTATCAACCTGAGTCCCCAGCCGCACCTCGACGGCACCTACACGGTGTTCGGCAAGGTCGT
>DAIMFY010000103.1:0-2588 GCA_036724295.1 Gemmatimonadales bacterium
GAAACCGGCTGCCGTGACGATGGACGGGAGCGCGAAGACGGCGTGATCCTGGCCCGCGCCACGGGACAGGACGCACCGCTGGAAGCGCTCTATCGCTTCCCTGACAACGTCGCGCCGGCACTGGCGGCGGAACGCATCGGGATCTCGCTCGATTTTGACGAGCTGCTGATGGCCGTCGAACGGCATGCGGAACGCTGCGACATCCTGCTGCTGGAAGGCGCGAGCGGGCTGCTCTCGCCCTTTACGTGGGAGTGGTGCCTGGTGGATGTGGCGCAGGCACTTGAGGCTCGCGCCGTCCTGGTCGGAAGCGATCGCCTGGGAACGCTCAGCCACTCGCTGCTGACACTAGGCGCGCTGGAACTGGCCGCCGTGCCGGTGGTGGACACGGTCCTGAGTCCGCCGCCTGCGGCAGATCCGTCGACCGGCAGCAACGCCGATGCGCTCAGGCGGCTGAGCGGCGTGCCGCGGGTCGTGACGGTGCCGCGGACCGATGATCCGGAACTGGCGGCGGAGTCGCTGCGCCCCGTGGCCGAACGCCTCCTCGCCGCCCGCGCGCATTCATGATCACGAAAACACGAAATACAGCACAACGTCATCAGTCATCGGTCGTCAGTCGTCGAAGCAATGCAGCCGATGACTGAGGACCGATGACCGACGACCCTCTGCGGCTTTCGTGATTCTCAGCGCCCTGGCTTCTGGGACGGCCGCGACAGCAACTCGCTCACGGCCTTCCTGGCATCTTCATGTTTCAGGTTTGCCGCGATGGGCGCAAGCGCCCGCGCCGCCACCTGTGGCGGCATGGCGTTCTGGAAGGCGTTGAGCACCCATTCGCGCACCCAGCCTCGGTCATCATCCACGTGGCGCACGAGGATGCCCATCGCCGAGCTGTCGCCCTGGCGGGCCAGCGCGGTGAGCAGGTAGGCCGGCACCTGCTGCTGCCCCAGCAGAGGCTCGATCTCGGACGCCGGCACCGTCCCGGGGAAGCGCACCATCGCCGAGAGCGCGGCGTTCTGGATGTCGTCGCGATATGACGGAGTCCGGAGGCCGGCCCTGATGTACTCGGCGCGGTGCGCCGAATCGGCCACGATCAGCGCTTCCAGCGCTGCCGCGCGCACCTGATAGCTGGGATCAGTCTTCCACGCGCTGCTGGCCAGCTTGATCATGTCCTTCCCGGCGCCCTTCACTTCCGAGAGTGCGCCGAGCGCGGCGCCACGCACCGCGGATGACGTGTCCTTGAGCGCTGCGCGCAACGGTTTGAGCGCGACACTGGCAGGGAAGGAATCGAGCGCTGCTGCAGCTTCCGCACGCGTGAGGTAATAGTCCGCCTTGAGCGCCGCGGTGGCCAGTGCTGCGCCTGCCGCCTTGTCGGTGGGTCGGGTGGCGAGCTGGTCGATGACCCACTGCCGGTTCCAGAGATCCGGGTCCTGCTCCAGCTGCCGGGCCAGCTGTGCCGTGGGCTGCTCGAAGGTGAGCGTCTTGAGGATGGTGTTGCCGTCATCGAAGATCACCATGGTGGGTGTGCTCATGACGCTGTCGACGATGATCGTGTCCTCACGCGCATCGATCCGGGCGGTGACGACGCGATCCCCCTGAGCCGTTCCCACCCGGACCGTCACCGGCACCCGGAAGACCTGCGGCGTGGTATAGCGGAGGCCAGTGCTGTCCGCCGTCGCGGTGTCGACCTGTGTCTGCTTCACCGTCAGCGTGAGCTGGTGCGCCGTCGCGTCGTAGGCCTGCGCCACGGTGAACTCGGGATAGCCGGCCTGATACACCCACTGACTCCAGAAGTCATCGAGGTTCTGGCCGGTAGCGTCGAGGATCGCCTGGCGGAGGTCATCGGTCGTGGCATTATCGAACTTGTGATCGGTGAGATAGCGGTGGATCCCGGCCCAGAACCGCTCCTCGCCGAGGCGGTGCTTGAGCATCTCGAGGATGAGGGCGCCGCGCGGATAGATGTTGTTGGAGCCGAGCGCCGCGACGGGCATCCGCCGGCGCTGGTCGATGGCCATGAACTGCCGGTACTCGTCGAGGTAGTAGTCCTCCTCCGCGTGCCGCCCCAGCTTCTCTCCCCAGTACTGCCCCGGCATGAACTCGGCGAATCCTTCATTGAGCCACATGTTGGCCCAGTTCTCGGTGGTGACGTAGTCGCCGAACCACTGGTGCGCGAGCTCGTGCGGGATCAGGATGTACTGGTACCACGGCCGGTCCTGGTACGCACGCGCATCGGGCAGCCAGTCCACCAGCGTCGTGGCGCTCACGTTCTCCATGCCGCCGAAAAAGTCGGCGACCGTGGTCTGAGCGTACTTATCCCACGCATACGGCACACCGGTCAGCTGCGAGTACACCTCGATCATGTCGGGGGTGACCTTGAACAGCGGCATGGCGAGGGCACTGTCCTCGCGGTAGACGTAGTAGTCCACCGGCTTCCCGCGCCAGGAGTCGCTCACCTTGGCGAGCGGAGCCACCACCAGCGACACCAGGTAGCTGGCGGACGGCTCTTCCTGCGACCAGTGCACCGTGTGGCCGCCAGCGGCCTTCGTGTCGGAGACCAGCTTGCCGTTGGAGACCACGGTGTACTCGGCTGGCAC
>DAIMFY010000103.1:2688-7236 GCA_036724295.1 Gemmatimonadales bacterium
CCTTCGTGTCGGAGACCAGCTTGCCGTTGGAGACCACGGTGTACTCGGCTGGCACCGTTACCACCATCTCCCACGTCAGCTTGTCGTTGGGAAAGTCGTACGTCGGAAACCAGTCGTGGTTGTTGTCGTCCTCGCCCTGGCTCCAGATCTGCTGCGGATAATGTGCGTGCCCGGGCTCTGCCTTCTTGAAGGTGAGGCCATGCCCATTGTCGATGCGCGCGGCGTAGTCAATCGCAAACCGCACCGTATCGCCGAATGCCGCGGGAGCGGCCAGGTAGACCACCAGCGTATCACCGTGGCGGCTGGTACGAAGCGAGGTGTTGCCGGCGGCGGCGCGCGTGATGTCGAGCAGGTGGCCTGCGTCGAGGATCACCGAATCGAGTCCCGGCCGCAGCGAAACCAGCGTGGACGTGACCCTGCCATCGAAGCTGAGCGAGTCCCAGCTGATGTCGGCGAGCTCGATCCGCTGGTGCACCAGGTCATAATCATGCGACCGGGTGTAGCGATCGTTGGTCATCCGTTCGAGGTTGGTCTGGGCGGCAAGTGCTGGGGCGAGAAGCGTGCAGGCAAGGAGGGTACAGCCGATGATGCGCATCAGATCCTCACAGAAAGGCCAGTTGAGCCACTGGCGCAAAGGAGCGCCGATGATGAACGCAGGGCCCCAGGCGCTGGAGGCCCTGCTGGTGTTCCGGGGTGCCGTAGCCGACGTTGGTGTGCCAGCCGTAGCCCGGATGGCGCACCGCCAGGCGATGCATCACCCGGTCACGCACCGTCTTGGCCACGATGCCCGCGGCCGCGATCGAGAAGCAGTGGGCGTCTCCGTCCACCAGCGCGTCGTGCTCGTATCCCAGCTCGCGGAACGGCAAGCCGTCCACCAGGATGCGGCAGGCGTCGAGCCGGACCAGCGCCCGCTTGAGCGCCCGGCGCATGGCGAGCGCCGTCGCCACCCGGATATTCAGTGCGTCAATTTCGCGGACCGAGGCGGCACCCACACCCAGCGCGAGCGCCGAGGCGCGAATGCTGATGGCCAGGGCGTCACGCTGTGTGGCGGGAAGGGTCTTGCTGTCCCGGACGCCGGCGATGGGCTGGAAGTTTCGGGGAAACGCGACGGCCGCGGCTACCACCGGACCTGCCAGTGGACCGCGGCCGACTTCGTCTACACCTACGAGGAGACAGGCGTCGTCCCACGCCGCGAGTTCGCGGGTGATCGTGGGCTCGATCGGCATCTCAGCGCTCGCGCTTCTCCCGGATGCGGGCTGCCTTGCCGCTCAGGCGGCGGAGATAATACAGCTTGGCCCGGCGCACCCGGCCCCGCCGCACCACCTCGACCGACGCAATCATCGGGCTGTGGAGCGGAAAGATGCGCTCGACGCCAACACCCGCCGAGACCTTCCGGACGGTGAAATTCTCGCTGACGCCGCCACCGCGCCGGGCAATCACGACGCCCTCGAACGCCTGCAACCGCTCCTTCTCGCCTTCCGTGACACGGACCATCACGCGAACCGTATCACCCGGCTCGAAGGCCGGAATATCCGTGCGCAGGCCTTCACGCGCCACCGCCGCCAACCGTTCCATCATGACCCCCGAATGTAAGGGCGCATGGCCATGCGCCCGCTCATCAATCCGATTCCCGCCGGTCCCACAAATCCGGCCGGCGTTCCCGCGTCAACCGCTCCGCCTCTGCCTGCCGCCACGCCTCGATCCTGGCATGGTCTCCGGACAGCAGCACTTCTGGCACCGCCATTCCCCGATACTCGGGCGGCCTCGTGTAGCTCGGCGGGCTCAGCACTCCATCATAGTGCGAATCGGAGCTGGCCGATTCGTGATCACTCATGGCACCGGGCAGCAGCCGGACCACCGCGTCAGCGATGCAGAGCGCCGCCGGTTCGCCACCCGAGAGCACGAAGTCGCCGATCGACCGCTCCTCGGTGGCCAGGCCTGCTGCCACTCGCTGGTCCACATCCTTGTAGTGGCCGCAGAGCAGCGTCAGGTCAGATCCAACCGCGTAGCGCACCGCGTCATCGTGCGAGAACCGCGCGCCGCGCGCCGACAGCAGCACGACCGGCCCTTGCCGCTGGCCCAGCGATTCAACCGCCTCAAAGAACGGCTCCGGCTTGAGCACCATCCCGGCGCCACCGCCGTAGGGATAGTCATCCACGGTGTGATGCCGGTCGTGGGTGAAGTCCCGGAGCTGCAGCAAGCGGAACTCTACCAGTCCTGCCTGGGCGGCGCGTCCCGGAATGCTGGCCGCAAGGTACGGCGCCAGCGTCTCGGGAAAGAGCGTCACCACGTTGATGCGGAGCGGCGTCATCTCCCCTCCGCCCGGGTCACTCGTCCAGCAGCCCTGCCGGCGGCTCCACGGTGAGGCGCCTCGCCTCACGATCCACCGTCGTCACGAACTCGCGCCGATACGGCAACAGGAACTCACGCTTGGGTCCCTGCACTTCGATCATTACCCCCGCCGGCATCTCGTAGACATCGGAGACGACGCCGAGCGGCTCACCCGCCTCATTGCGGACGGCAAAGCCGGCAAGCTCGTGCAGGTAGACCTCGTCGCCTTCAGGGGCCGGAAGCTGGTCCTGCGGCACGCCGACGAACATACCTCGCCACGGCGTCCAGGCATCCCGCTCCTCTACCCCGACAACCTTGAGCAGCCATTCGCGGTGGTAGCCGCGGCTCCGCTCTATCGGAAACGGTCCCGCCACGAGCGCACCACCCAGGTCCATGATCCACACCGGACGGCCGGGCTCGAAGGCCACGTCCGGCGTATCGGTGAGCGGGAAGACCGCGATCTCGCCCTTGAGACCGTGCGGCTTCCTGAGCCGGCCCACCACCAGGTGGCGGGCGTCGGCGGTCATGCTACGCCTCGGTGGTGACGCCGGCGCGCTTGAGCAGGGAGCCCACCGTGTCGGACGGCGTGGCGCCCTTGGCCAGCCAGGCGCGCGCCTTCTCGGTGTCCACGGTGACCTGCTTGCCGTCCTCCGCGCGCGGATCGTAGGTGCCGATGATTTCCACGAAGCGGCCGTCGCGCGGCGACGTCTTGTCGGCGACGACGATACGGTACACCGGCAGCTTCCTGCGGCCCACGCGGCGCAGACGGATACGAGTTGCCATCTTTCCTGCCCTTGGTCTGTGCGGGTTAACCGGGGAATCCACCACGGCGGAAGGGCATGCCACCCATCCCCCCGGGCTTCCCCGCGATCTTCATGAACTTCTGCATCTGCTTGAACTGCGTCACCAGCTGATTCACTTCCTGCACCGGCCGACCTGCGCCCTTGGCAATCCGGAGCCGGCGCGAGCCGTTCAGCACGTCGGGGTCCTTGCGCTCTTTCGGCGTCATGGCGAGCACGATCGCTTCCACGTGCTTGATCTTCTTCTCGTCCACGTTCGCGGCCTGCAGCATGGCGGGATTCACCCCCGGCAGCATGCCCAGCACGTTCTTGAGCGGCCCGAGCTTCTGCATCTGCCGCATGGCCTTGAGGAAATCCTCGAGGTCCAGGCCCTTCTTCGAGCCGGCCTTCTTTGCCAGCCGCTCGGCTTCCTTCTCGTCCAGGTTCTGCTGGGCCTTTTCGACCAGCGAGAGCACGTCGCCCTGCTGGAGGATGCGGCCCGCCATCCGGTCGGGATGGAAGACCTCGAGCCCGTCCATTTTCTCGCCGACACCGACGAACTTGATCGGCGCCTTCGTCACACCGTAAATGGAGAGCGCCGCGCCGCCGCGGGCATCGCCGTCCATCTTGGTGAGCACCACGCCGGTGATGCTGAGCGCGTCGTGGAAGCCCTTGGCGATCCGCACCGCATCCTGGCCGGTCATGCCGTCGGCGACGAGAAGGATTTCGGTGGGCTTCACGGCGTCCTTGAGACGCCGAAGCTCATCCATCATCTGCTCGTCGATCTGCAAGCGGCCGGCGGTGTCCACGATGACCGTGCGGGCGCGCGCCTTCCCCGCTTCTTCAATACCCCGCTTCACCAGCTTGACGACGTCGCTCTGCCCCGCCTCGGCGTACACACCGACGCCAACCTGGTTGGCGAGCGTCGCCAGCTGATCCGCCGCGGCCGGACGATAGACGTCGGCGGCAACGAGGTAGGGAGCCTTCTGCTCTGCCTTGAGCCGCTTGGCCAGCTTGCCGGCGGTGGTCGTCTTGCCCGAGCCCTGGAGCCCCACGATCAGGTACACCGTGGGCGGGACAGTGGCAAAAGCGAGCGGTGCCTGCTTCTCGCCGAGCAGGGCGACCAGCTCGTCATAGACGATCTTGACCAGCTGCTGTCCCGGCCGGACGTCCTGCAGGACCTTCTCGCCGACCGCCTTTTCCTGCACGTGCTCCAGGAACTCCCGGGTCAGGTCGAAGCTGACATCGGCTTCGAGCAGGATCCGGCGGATTTCGCGAAGTCCTTCCCGGACCGCGTCTTCCGTGAGTGCGCCACGTCCGGTGAGCTTCTGGAGCGTGGAGGTGAGTTTCTGGGAAAGCTCGTCAAACATATAGCCGCTAAACGTAGCTCGCGGACAGGGTTAGTTCAAGGTGGGGCATGGGGCATGGGGCATGGGGC
>DAIMFY010000104.1:0-7220 GCA_036724295.1 Gemmatimonadales bacterium
ATCAAGGACGGCACCACCCTCACCGACTACTCTCCCGACGAGATTGAACGCCAGCACTCCATCAGCCTGGGCCTCGGCTTCGCCGAGTGGATGGATACCAAGATCAACATGCTCGACACCCCCGGTTACCTCGACTACTTCGGCGAGGCGGTGGGCGGGCTCTACGCGGCGGACGCCGCCGTGGTGGTGCTCTCCGGAAGCGCCGGCGTGGAAGTGGGCACCGAAAAGGTCTGGGAAATCTGCGACCGATTGCATCTGCCCCGTATCCTCTTCGTCTCCGCCATGGACAAGGAACACGCCGACTTCGAGAGCGTGTTCGAGGACATTCGCGATCACCTCTCGCCCAAGGTGGTGCCGGTGGAAGTGCCGGTAGGCGACGGCCGTGACTTCCATGCGATCGTCAATCTCTTCACTGGCAAGTGCCACGCATACCGTAAGGGCACCAAGACCGGCGAGTATGATGAGACGGATATTCCCGCGGATGTGGCCGAGAAGGTGAGCCGCTACACCGAGCAGCTCACCGAAGCGGTCGCCGCCACCGATGATGCGCTGATCGAGCGCTACCTCTCCGGCGAGACCATCGCCCGGGAGGAGATCTCAGCCGTGATGAAGCGCGCCATGCTGGCCGGCGAGGTGGTGCCGCTCTTCTGTGGCAGCGGCGAACTGACATATGGGATGAGGACCCTTCTCACAGAGATCGTTGAGCTGTTACCGTCTCCGGTGGATCGGCAGGATGGGCAAGATGGGCGGGATGGGCAGGTAGAGGCGCACCGCGGCGCGCCCCTGCTCGGCCACGTTTTCAAGACCGTCTCCGAGCCGCATGTGGGCGACGTGACGTTCTTCCGGCTCTACAAGGGCGACGTAAAGAACGGTGACGAGGTGTGGAACGCCGAGCACGACGTGGCAGAGAAGCTCAACCACCTGTCGCTGCAGCAGGGGCGCGACCGGATAGAAGTCGAGCGGCTCTCAGCCGGTGACATTGGCACCGTCGCCAAGCTGCGCGATACCCATACCAACGACACCTTCTGCCGTCGTGATCATCCGGTACGGCTTCCGCCCACCCCGTTTCCCGAAGCCACCACCACGGCGGCCGTCGCCGTCAAGACGCGGGGCGACGAGGACAAGCTCGCCGCCGGGCTCCACAAGCTGCACGAGGAGGACCCGACCTTCCACTTCGAGTACAGCTCGGAGCTGGGACAGACCCTGCTGCACGGCATGGGCGAGCGGCACCTCGAGACTATCCTGGGCCGGCTGGAACGGAAATTCGGCGTGCGCGCCGAACTGGGGCGTCCGCGGGTGGCTTATCGCGAGACGCTCAAGGCGCGCGGTGAGGGGCAGGGCAAGCACAAGAAGCAGAGCGGCGGGCGCGGGCAGTACGGTGATTGCTGGATCCGCCTGGCGCCCAGGGCGCGCGGCGCCGGCTACGAATTCGTGGACAAGATCGTGGGTGGCGTCATTCCCAATCGCTACATCCCGGCGGTCGATCGCGGCGTGCAGGAATCAGCCCGGCGCGGCGTGGTGGCGGGATATCCGATGGTGGATTTCGCCTGCGAGTGCTTCGACGGCTCGTACCACGACGTGGACTCGAACGAAATGTCGTTCAAGATGGCGGGCATCCTCGCGTTCCGGTCCGTGGCGCCCAAGTGTCACCCGGTGCTGCTGGAACCGCTGGTGGACCTGACCGTCTGGACGCCGGACGACGTGCTCGGCGACGTGATGGGCGATCTCTCCGCTCGGCGAGGCCAGATCCTCGGCACCGAGCAGGACGGCCGGCTGATCAAGGTGCACGCGGTGGTGCCGGAGTCGGAGCTCTACCGCTACTCCACGACGCTGCACTCGATCACCCACGGCCGCGGCACGCATCATCAGGCGTTTCACGGCTACGCCGAAGCGCCGCCGGACGTGACGGCGAAGGTGGCGGAGGAAAACGAGAAGGAGGTCGCCGTTCCGGCGTGATGCCGTACGGTGTCCTGGCCGATGTGGTCGTGGTGCTTCACTTCGGCTTCGTGCTGTTCGTCATCTTCGGCGGCCTGCTCGCGCTTCGCTGGCGCAGGGTGGTGTGGTTCCACCTGCCGGCGGCGGTGTGGGGCGCGCTCATCGAATTTGCCGGCTGGGTCTGTCCCCTCACGCCGCTGGAAAAATGGTTGCGGCATCAGGGTGGCCTGGCTGGCTATCAAGGCGGCTTCGTCGAGCACTATATCCTGCCCGTGTTATATCCCCATGGACTCACCCGCAGTCTCCAGCTGATCCTCGGCGCCATCGTGGTGGTGTTGAATGTGGGAGTGTATTGGGTGGTGTGGAGGAGGAGGTGATAGGGCGTGGGGCATGGGGCATGAGTCATGAGTCATCAGTATGTTCCCGCGTCCCGCGTCCCGCGTCCCGCGTCCCGCGTCCCGCGTCCCGCGTCCCGCGTCCCACGCCCCACGCCCCGCGCCTGCTGTAGCACTCCCGCCCGGCTGCCGCGTCGGTGCGGCAATTTCGAGCGTATAGATATTAGATAGCAGTGAGAAAGCTTCAACACCGCATCACCTTGTTATGCATATAATTACCGGACGCATCCCCACCTGCATGTCGAAAAGTTATACAGAGGAATCCGCTTGGGCACGCGGGTTGCTCCTCGAACGGGTGTCCTGCACCCGGCTCGCGGTCTGGAGCGTCCGGCAGCGCCATTTCTGGTGGCGTCGCGGTACCGGTGCCCGGCTCACCACTCGTTCCACAGGAGTTTCCGTGTTCGCTCGTACCGTACTCCGCTCCATGACGCTGGCGCTGGCCGCGCTCTCCGTCGTCTCCTGTGCGACCGACGGTCCGCTCGCGCCGGACAACAGCTACACCGCCCTGCCTCCCGCGCCCACCATCGACGCTCCTGACCAGTCGCTCCTGGGCGGGCTGCTGGGCGGCACCGTGACGCTGGTCGACAATACCCTGACGACCACGGTCAACACGGTGGACGGGCTGCTGCACCTGCTCACCTGCCGTGCGCTGCCGGATGACAAGTCGAGTCGATGGATCGGCCCGAACGGCGGCACCATCCGCTTCGGCGCCAGCGAGCTCAGCATTCCGCGTGGCGCGCTGAAGTCCTATGTCCAGATCACAGCCGAGCAGGTGTCCGGCGACGTCAACTCGGTGCGATTCAGCCCCGAGGGACTCAAGTTCGCGAGGTCGGCCACGCTCACCATGGGCTATTCCAACTGCCAGCGGGTGAAGGCGCCGAAGCAGATCGTCTACACCGACGAAGGGCTGAAGGTTCTCGAGGTCCTCAAGTCCAGTGACAGCGCGCGCGGCGAGACCGTTTCCGCGCCCGTCAATCACTTCTCTCGCTACGCGGTGTCCTGGTAGCGCATGACCGTTCGCCAGCCTTCGACGCCAGCCGCCCGTCCCGTTCATTCGGGGCGGGCGGTTGAGTTGTTGGCCGCCGGCGAGGGCCACGCACGCGCCGGGGCGCTGGCCGATGCGGCCGTGACCCTCGACGCCGCCGTCGCCGCCGCACTCCGCGACGACCAACCCGCGCTGCTGGCGGATGCGTTGCGGCAGCTTGCCGTGGTCTGCCATCATCGCGACGAAAAGACACGCGCCCAGGAACTCGCCCAGCGCAGCCTGGGGCTCGCCACCGAACTGGGCGACGACCTGCGCGCCGCGCAGGCGCTCAATGCCCTCGCCGGTTTCGACTTCGAGCAGGGTTCGATCGACTCCGCCCGGCGGCGCTTTCAGCGCGCCCTCGCCCTCGGCGGCGCGCACGACGCGGTGCGGGGCAAGGTGGAGCAGAACCTCGGCATCCTTGCCAACATCCAGGGCGACCACACCGCCGCGCTCGAGCATTTCGAGCGCGCCCTCAAGGCATTCGCCGCGATAGGTGACCTCGGCGGCCGGGCCGAAGCCGAGCACAACCTCGGCATGCTGCACGCGGACCTGGGAGAGTATGAGCAGGCCGACGCGCATTACGTCCGCAGTCTCCAGCTCTCCGAGGAACTGGGCAATGTGCACTTGCGCGGCCTGGTGCTGCTCAACCGGGCCGACGTCCTCGCCATGCGCCAGCGCTTTGACCAGGCGATGCCCAGCGCAGAGCAGGCACTCGCCATCTTCAACGAAATGGACTCCCGGCTCGACAAGGCCGACGCCTACCAAGTCATCGGGCGGATCTATCGCGAGACTGGCCGCATCCAGCTGGCCGAGTCACGGCTCCGCACCGCGGTGGAGCTCGCCGTGGCCACGGGGTCAGTGCTCAGCGAGGCGGAAACGACTCGCGAGCTTGCGATGCTCTACCAGGTCACCGGGCGAAACCAGGAAGCGCTCCGGTCGCTCAATACCGCGCACCGGCTCTTCCGCCGCCTCGACGCACGACGCGAGCTGGTGGACATCAGCGGCAAGGTCACCAGGCTGGAGGGCACCTACCTGGCGGTAGTGCGTGACTGGGGCCAGTCGATCGAATCGGCAGACAGCTACACCTACGGTCATTGCGAACGGGTCGCCGAGCTGGGCGCCAGCCTCGGCGCCGCCCTCGGCATGGATGACGATGCGCTGACTGCCCTGCGGCTTGGCGCCTATCTCCACGACCTGGGCAAGGTGCGCGTCCCGCACGAGATCCTGAACAAGCCCGGCCGGCTCACGGACGAGGAGTTCGACGTCATCCGCCGCCATCCCGAGTGGGGCATCGAGCTGCTCGCGACGGTGGACTTTCCGTGGGACATCAAGCCCATCATCCGCTGGCACCACGAGAAGTACGACGGCAGCGGGTATCCCGACCGTCTGGTGGGAGATGAAATCCCGCTGGCCGCGCAGGTGATCTGCATTGTCGATGTCTATGACGCGCTCACCACCACCCGCAGCTACCGGCCAGCGATGACCAGCGCCGAGGCACTCGCGCGCATGGAGGAAAGCCGGCAGTGGTGGCGGGCGGACGTGTTTGACACCTTCTGCCGGCTGATGAGGATGCCGGGGACGGGACCCGCAACCCCTTGATGCTGCAGGTACCTCGACTAGCTTCGGGGATTCCCCTCATAGAAGGTCGCATGGCCCCGGAAGGCTTGAGCGAAGAGCTTCAGAAAATGCGTGCGGCCCTGCAAGCCATCGAGCAGCGGCTGCAGGCCAAGACAGTACCCATCTCAGGCGTCCAGGATCTCAAGTCGGGTGTGGACGAGCTGCGCCTCCGGCTCTGGGCCATCCTCTCCGCCTCCAACAATCCCGATCCTTCCAGTACGCTGGAGCGTTTCCGCCTGCGTCGCGCCACCGAGATCCTCGACTCGATTCACAGCGACCTCGTGTCGGGCAAGGTGCGCACCACCCACAAGGAAGTCGGCATGCTGGCGGAGCGGGCCGAGCGGATCCTCGCGGCGCTGCGGCCGCCGACGCAACCGGGATGAGCCTGGTGCCGGTGCGGGCGGCGTTGCTGCTGGTGCTCGGCGCGGCAGCGTGCGCGCCCGGCGAGCGGCCGGCGTCACGCACGGTGGTCGTGGCAGCAGTCGGCGAGCCGCCGGCGGTGCTGCCGCCGCTCACTTACGAGTCGGTGGGCAGGGACATCGGCGACCTGGTGTGGGAGCGGCTGGCGTCGCTGGCGCCGGGCGGCGCGAGCATCGACACCGCCGCCTACCGGCCCGGGCTGGCCGAGCGATGGGAGCGGGTGGATTCGCTGACCTGGCGCTTCCAGCTCCGTCCCGGTGCCATGTGGCAGGACGGCGTGCCGGTCACGGCGAAAGACGTGGTCTTCTCATTCGATACCTACGCTGACAGCAGCATCGACGCGATCGGCCGCATGGCGGTGGCCCCGCTCCATGTCAGCGCCGAAGATTCCTCGACGGTCCTCATCCGCTTTCCCGAGCCATCGCCGGAGCAGCTGTACGATGCCACGTATCACGTGCGCATGATCCCGGAGCATATCTGGGCCGGCATCCCGCGCGGGGGCTGGGAAGCCGATACCTCGCTGGCGCACCTGGTTGGCAGCGGGCCGTTCAGGGTGGTGTCGTGGAGACGGGGCGAGGCGTTGGTGCTGAGTCGAGCGTCGAGCGCCGAGCGTCAGGCGCCCGACGCCCAGCGCATCGACACCGTCGTCTTCCGCTTCGCCCAGGATCCCGACGCCGCGCTGAATCTCCTGCTTTCGCATGAGGCGGATCTACTCGAAGTACTGATGACGCCGGACCGGATTGCACGAGTGGAAGCCGATACCGCCTTCCGCGTGGAGCATTACCCCTCGGCCGTCTACGGCTTCATCGCCTTCAATCTGGCCGGGAAAAATCCGGCATTGCGCGACCGTGACGTGCGCCGCGCGCTGGCGGCCGCCGTGGACCGGGATGCCATTGCACGGAACGCATTCGGTCCTGACGCCCACGCGCCGGCCGGACCGATGTCGGCATTGGCATGGATCGGGGAACAGGGAATCGGGCAGATCCCCATCAACGACTCAGACGCCCGGCGTCCGGCGTCCGGCGTCCGGCGCGTCACGTTCGACATTCTCGTTCCCTCCACCAGCCCATCCCGCCGGCGCATTGCCGAGGCGCTGCAGGAGGCGTGGCGGCGGATCGGGGTGACGGTCACGATCACGGCGGTGGACTTCCCGGTCTTCCAGGAGCGGCTCGCGGCAGGAAGGTTCGACAGCTACATCGGCGCCTATATCGACGAGCCGACCATGCGCGGGCTGGCGGAGCAGTGGGGCCGGGCCGGGTTCGCGTCGCAGAACTACGGGCACTACGACAACCCGGTGGTGGACTCCTTGCTGGCTCTCGCGGCCACGAAGGGTGACACGACGGTGGCCCGCCCGCTCTATCGGGAGGCGCTCTCGACGCTCAACGCGGACGCGCCGGCCATCTTCCTCTACACGCCCATGAACGCCTCGGCGTTCCGTCGCGATATCGGGAATGTGACGATCGATCCGTATTCCTGGCTGGCGGGATTGGGGGATTGGGTCGTGGGTCGTGGGTCATGAGTCGAGGGTCGAGGGTCGAGGGAGCCGAGTCTCGCATGTTCGTCACCCCGACGAAAGTCGGGGTCCAGAACGAGATGCCCGCAATGCGGGCCGTGGCCCCGAGGTCAGCGGTCCTGGCGTCCTGAGCACAAATCCCGCTCTAGACCCCGACTTTCGTCGGGGTGACGGCATGGGCGGACTCGCGCCGCGCCAACCTACCAACCTGCTCGCCCTGCCCGTCCTGCCCGTCCTGCTCGCCCTGCCCGTCCTGCCCGCCCTGCCCGTCCTGCCCGTCCTGCCCGTCCTGTAGAAACGCGAACCGCCCGGC
>DAIMFY010000105.1:0-7167 GCA_036724295.1 Gemmatimonadales bacterium
GCCTCACGCCCTGCGCCCCAAACCCACCCGCATCCGCTCCGGCAACCCCCTGAGCGCTGCGCCGACCAGCAGGAAGACAATCACCTTGTCAATCAGGTCCGTGCCGACGCTCGCTGCAGTCACCGCGGCCTGGCGCGAGAGGCCCAGCCCGGTGAGCAGGGTGGTGACGGCCGTGACACCCGTCGCCGTCACGCCCTTGAAGATGAGGTAGGAAATGACCGACGACGCGAGCCCGGCGGCGAGGCCCGTCAGGAGGCCCCAGAACACCGAGCGGCCGGCGCTCCGGAAGCCGCCTCGCGAGGCGGCCCAGGCCGCCATCAGCGCTATGATGACCTGAATCAGCCCGAACGGCAGCCACACGAAGCCTTCATAGAGCGACCGGACCAGCTGGCTCACGATCCCCGTGAGCACGCCGGCGCCCGGGCCGGCGAGCGCCGCCACCAGCACTGTACCCGTCGTATCGAGGTACACGGGAAGGCCCAGCTGGTTCACGATGAACCCCATGGCGAGGTTCAGGGCTACCGCCGACGGGATGAGCGCGAGCAGTCTCGGTGTCACGGGCGTGGCCGGTCGAGGGTGAACTTGTCTATATTGCGGCGGTCTGGACGTCAGAAGTTTCTGTCCCACGTCCCTCTACTGCAACCCTTGCCTCACGTTCCGTCCCGGATGCCTTCTCTGATGCGTATGCGCGGTTTCCTGCTGGCCGGATTCGCGGCCCTCGCACTCCCGGCTGGTCCGCTGGCCGCCCAGCGCGCCGTCCCCGTCCCCGGCGGCCTGGTGGACGACATCAAGTATCTCTCCTCCGACCAGCTCGGGGGCCGGCTGACCGGCACCCCCGGCGCCGACAGCGCCGCCCAGTATCTGGCGCGCCGGTTTGCTGCGGTGGGACTCCAGCCAGCGCACGGCAGCTGGTTCCAGGACTTCGACATCTCGGCCGCCGCACCAGGCGCAGCCTCCACTGAGCCCGACCAGCGACATGCCCGGAATGTGATCGGCATTCTCCCGGGCCGCGACCCCGAGCTCCGGCGTGAGGCGGTGATCGTCGGCGCACACTACGATCACCTGGGTGGCGGCGAATTCGGCAGTCTCGATCCCGACAGCACCGGCAGAATCCACAACGGGGCCGACGATAACGCGTCCGGCGCCGCCGCGCTGGTGTATATCGCGAAGGAGCTGGCCGCCGCACCGCCGGCCCGTACCATCGTGTTCATCGCCTTCTCGGGCGAGGAACTCGGACTGCTTGGCTCGAGCTACTACGTGAAGCACGCGCTCTATCCGCTCGACCGCACCACCGCGATGATCAACCTCGACATGGTGGGCCGGCTCAAGGACAAGCGGCTCATCGTCTATGGCGCCGCCACGGCGACGGAGTTCCCCGCCCTCCTCGATTCGCTCAACTGGTACCAGGGCTTCGACCTCCACAAGCAGGGCGATGGCTACGGCCCGAGCGACCAATCGTCGTTCTATGCCGCGCACCTGCCGGTGCTCCACGTCTTCACGGACCTGCACGCCGACTACCACCGCACCACCGACGACTGGGACAAGCTCAACTTCGAGGGCCTTGCCCGCGTCATCGACTTCACCGCTGGTATCGCCTCGGCGCTCGGCAACCGCCGTTCGCCGCTCACCTTTGTGGATGTTCCGGTCACGGCGCATGGCGCTTCGTCCAGCGACTCGGTCGTCACCAGCGGGTACGGCGCCTACCTCGGCACCATTCCCGACATGAGCGGCACAGAGGGTGGCGTTGCGCTGAGCGGTGTCCGTGCCGGCAGCCCGGCCGACAAGGCCGGACTCAAGGCGGGCGACGTCATCACGAAGATCGGTCCGCATGAGGTTCCCGATCTTCAGGGAATGACCGACGCGCTCCGCCGCTACAAGGCGGGCGACCAGGCGGACATCGTCATCCGCCGGAACGGTAGCACACTCACGCTCCACGCCACCTTCGGCACCAGGGACTGACGCATGGCCATTCTCAACGGAGACCGCGTGGTGGCGGCACTGCGCGGCGCGTTCGGGCGCGATATGCTGGGCGCCGACCTGCTCAAGTTCGCGGCGGAGAAGATCCGCGCCGCTGGCCAGCCCTACACCTCGGTCTACATGTACATGCTGCACGACGGCGAGCTGGTACTCGATGCCTATGATGGCCGGGAAACCGAGCACACGCGTATCACGGTGGGCCATGGCGTCTGTGGCACCGCTGTCGCCGAGAAGCGGGACCAGAACGTGGGCGACGTGCGCGCCATCGAGAATTACATCGCGTGCAACCTGTGGACCCGCTCGGAGCTCGTGGTCCTCATCCGCCGTGGCGACCTGATCCTGGGCCAGATTGATATTGACAGCGACGTCCCCAACCCGTTCACCGCCGAGGAAGAGGCGGAGGTCCGCAAGGTGGCGGACGCGCTGGCCGTCCTGCTCTGAATGGCAGAGACCTTCACGCGGTCGGTGCACGGCGTCGAGCTGTTCGAGCGCCGCAGCGGTAAGGGGCCGCCGGTGGTCGTGCTCCATGGCGGTCCCGGCGCCGACCACGGTTATCTCCTGCCGGGCTTCGACCTGCTCGCCACCGGCCGGACGCTCATCTTCTACGACCAGCGTGGCGGCGGCCGCTCGCCGGTAGAGCGCGATATCCCGGTTGGCTGGCAGGAGCAGGTGGCCGACCTCGAAGCACTGCGGGAAATCTGGCAACTCGACACGCTCACCATTGCGGGCTATTCCTGGGGCGGCCTGCTCGCCATGCTCTACGCCATCCATCATCCCGACCGGGTGAGCCGGCTGGCGCTCATCTCCCCAGCACCGAGCTGGCGTGCCGCGCGCGAAGAGTTCGAGGACGAATTTTCCCGCCGGAATCTCGATCCTGCACTGCAAGCGCAGCGAAAGGCGCTGCGCGAAAGCGGCCTTCGCGACCAGGACGCCGAGGCATACCAGAAGCGGCTGTTCGAGTTGAGCGTCGTCCCCTACTTCCACGATCCCGCGCTGGCAGCCGATCTCACTCCGTTCCGCGTGACTGGCCGCACCCAGCAGGACGTCTGGCAGTCGCTGGGCAATTACGACCTTCGCCCCGCACTTCGGGCGCTCGCACTTCCCTCGCTGGTCATGCATGGGACCAGCGATCCGATCCCGCTGGAGACCGCGCGAGTCACCGCTGAGTGTCTCAAGGCGGAGTTCCACCCGCTGGAACGGTGCGGCCACGTGCCCTACGTGGAGCGACCAGACGCATTCCGCCAGATCCTGGACGGCTTCCTCCCCAGGGAGCCGTAGCGCCCGGGACGGATTACCTTGCTGGTATGCCGCGCCCCTCTCCCTTCGATCTGGCGTTCGATCCGCTCGCCGAACAGCGTTTCCCTTCGCTCAAGGACGAGCTGGCGCGCGACGGTCGCGACCCGCGCGACCGCGACGCCTTCCTGGTAAGCCCGGAAGCGGTCCAGCTGATTCGCGATCTCCGCCCCACCGAGGGGGTGGGCGAGGCCATCGACCAGCTGGTGGCGTTTGTACACCATGCCTACCTGTTCTGGGACGCGGGACAGCAATACACCAGCGTTCCCGCCGAACAGCTCGAGGCATTTCTCGGCGTAACACCACCGGTTTCCGACAGCGAGATCACTTCGCCCTTCTACGTCCAGCTGCCGGAACGGCACGTCTGGGGCGAGGTGCTGCAAGGCGAACCGCATGAGCCGCTCGACGGCGCCTTCGTGCATCATGATCAGGCCGGCGAGCTCCGGGTCCTCGGTGTCTTCGGCATGAACCGCGAGCGTGACGGCTTCAGCGTGGTTGAAGCCGCCGGTCCCCGCGCCGTCAACCTGGCCCGCCCCGATGGCTCGGCCCTCTTTGGACCCGTCATGCCGGGCGGCGACGCGGCCGGCCTGCATTCCATTGCCGGCGGCGAAGAACTGCTGGAACTGGGCTGGCGGGCGCGAAAGCTGGGCGCCGGCGTGCAGGTGGGATGACGCCACCGGCTCGGTCGCTGATGGACCGCCGAGGCGCAAGCCGGGCGCTGGAGCAGATTGCGTCGCTGCTGGAGTTCAAGGGAGAAAATGCCTTCCGGGTTCGCGCCTTCCGCGCTGCCGGCCGCGCGCTTGCCGCCATTCCCAGGGATCTTCAGGGTGCGCTCGACGACGGCACCGTCGCCGCGACGCGCGGCATCGGACCCGCCACGTTGCAGATCATCGAGGAGCTGGCGCATACAGGGCATTCGCGCATGCTGGACGCCCTGCGCGCGGAAGTCCCGCCGGGGCTGGTGGAGATGTCCCGCATTTCCGGCCTCGGGGCCCAGCGAATTCGCCAGGTCCACAAGCTCCTCGGTATCGACACGTTGCCCGAGCTGGAAGCGGCGGCACGTGACGGCCGCCTCGCCAGGCTACCCCGCTTCGGGCCGCGCACGGCGGAGAACATCCTCAATAGCATCCAGTTCCTGCGGCGGGCGCAGGGCCTCCGGCTCAGGCACCACGCCGAGCAGGAAGCGCAGGCGCTGGTGAGGGCGCTGAGCCAGGTGGCGGGCATTCGCGATGCGTGGATCGCCGGCGACGTGCGCCGCGCCATGGAAGTGATCCGGGAAGTGGTGATCGTGGTAGTGTCCGATGTGCCGCCGCCAGATCTCTTTCGTACGCTGTCCGACCTTCCCGGCGTGGATGAATTTGCCGGTCGAGACGAGCGCCAGGTGACGCTCCACTTTGCCGGCGGATCGCCGATCCAGGTTATCGCGACTCCGCCCGTGAACGCCGGCGCCGTACTGGCCGAGGCCACCGGCAGCGAGACCCACATCCAGGAACTCGAGGCCCGCGCGCGCGAACGGGGCATGACGCTCACGGGTGCGGCACTCTGGCGCGGGAGCGTTTTTGTGCCGACGCCGGATGAGCCGGCGTTGTACGCCCAGCTCGGACTTGCGTGGATTCCGCCGGAGCTGCGGGAGGGAACGGACGAGATCTCGCTCGCGGCCGATGGTGCCCTGCCGGCCCTGATCACCGAAGCTGACCTGCGCGGATTCCTGCATTGCCACACTGGATATTCCGACGGCACCTCCACCATCCGGGACCTGGCAGTGGCGGCGCAGGCCCAGGGGTATGAGTGGATCGGCATCACTGATCACAGCCAGGCGGCGGCCTACGCGGGCGGGCTCTCACCCGCCGCGCTGCAGCGGCAGGCAGACGAGATCGACGCACTGAACGAGGAAATGGACGGCATTCGCATCCTCAAGGGCATCGAGGCCGATATCCTCAAGGATGGAAGGATCGATTACGACGCGAGCGTGCTCGATCGGCTGGATTTCGTCATTGCCTCGATCCACAACCGCTTCAGCCTGGACCGCTCCGCGATGACGGCGCGCATGCTCTCCGCGCTGGAGGATCCTCATGTCACCATTGTAGGCCATCCGACCGGCCGGCTGCTGCTTTCTCGCGAGTCTTACCAGCTCGACATCGATGCGGTGCTTGCCCGGGCCGCCGAGCGCGGCGTCGCCGTGGAGATCAACGCCGACCCGCACCGCCTGGATCTCGACTGGCGCTACCTCGCCCGCGCCAGGGCACTTGGCACCATGATTTCCATCGGGGCGGATGCGCACAGCGTGGCCGGCATCGGCAACATGCGCTTCGGCGTGGGAAGCGCGCGCAAGGGTGGCGTAGGGCCGGCGCAGGTGGTGAACACAATGTCGGCGGATGATTTTCTGGCCTTCGCGAGGAAGGAAGAGTGAAACGGGTGGTGAAGAAGGCGGGTAGAAAGGCGGCTGGACGGCTGGACGGCAAAGCTGGCGCTGGGCGCAGCGAAGGGACGGCTGGGGGTTCAGCGCAGGAGCGTTTCGCCACGATCCTGTCCCGGCTCAAGGAAATGTACCCGGACGCCCATTGCGAACTCGACTTCACCAGCCCCTTTCAGCTCATCTGCGCCACGATCCTCTCGGCGCAGTGCACCGATGTCCGGGTCAACATGGTGACACCGGCCCTGTTCAGGAAATATCCCGATGCCGCGGCGCTTGCCGAGGCCAGGCAGGAAGATGTCGAGGAGATCATTCGTTCCACCGGATTCTTCCGCAACAAGGCGAGGAGCCTGATCGGCATGGCGCAGGCAGTGGTCGCCGAACATGGCGGAGACATTCCGTCGACAATGGATGCGCTGGTGAAACTGCCCGGTGTCGGCCGGAAGACCGCGAACGTGGTGCTCGGCAATGCCTTCGGGATCAACGAGGGGGTGGTGGTGGACACCCACGTCGCCCGGGTGAGCGGTCGGCTGGGCCTCACGACCCACACCGATCCGGTCAAGATCGAGCAGGACCTGATGCGCCTCGCCCCGCGTGAGGAATGGACCCTGCTGTCCCACCTGCTCATTTTTCACGGACGGCGCGTGTGCACGGCGCGAAAACCGCGCTGCCGCGACTGCGTCCTCGCCCCACTGTGCCCATCGGCGGAACTCTAGCGCTACGCCTTCAGCCGCCTGACCGCCCGTCGCACGCCACCGAGCAGCCCGTCATCCTCACTCGTCGGCGGCCGTTCGGTAACCCGCACCCCGCTCATGAACATCTGGCCCGAAAGCCGCACCAGCAGCCCATTGGGCTCGGTGGCGGTGCGGCCGCGCTTGTGCTTCGAGCCGGACAAGGTCTCCTCGATTTCGTTCTCGATCTGCGTACCGGGCGGGACGATCAGGTGGAGCTTGCCGCAGATTGAGTCCAGGTCTATCTCCAGTGTATCCGCCTCGAACCAGGCATCCCGCAAGTCGAGCGTCAGGTCGCCAAAGAGGATCTTGGCTTCGATGAGAAGCGGCACGGTCCATTGCCCCGAGCGCCTGGTGCCGGAGAACACAGCCGACAGCCGCATCCGCTCGAGCGGCGCAACCGTGACGCTCTCCCTCCCGGCCGGCAGCGGGGTGTCGACTGGCCGCAGGGCATAGCCGTCTGACTGATCCAGGTCGCCAAGTATCTGCCGCATCGCCGCCGGCGTGGGCGCTTCCCGAAGCAACAGCAACCGCTGCTCGAACAGATCTACCGAAATGCGTTCCTGCGCCTGGGCGACACAGAGCGCATGAATGGCATTCTGGCGCGCGGCGTTGAGATCGAGGTCGGCGTGGGGCATGGCGGAAAATAGACGGGAAGGCGGGAAGGCGGGATGAGGGGAAGTGTGCATTCCTCCAGATCTTCCCGTCTTCCCGTCTTCCCGCCTTATTTCCCCCATGTCCTCCAACCATCTC
>DAIMFY010000106.1:0-7151 GCA_036724295.1 Gemmatimonadales bacterium
CGGTCGAGCAGCCGGATCATGCCGCCGCCCGCCGGCGCAGCCGGCGCCAGCGCTCGCCCAGCCACTCGGTGACTTCCTGCCAGTCACCACCGCGGGTCGAGCCCATCTCCCGGCTCACCAGCAGGAGTCCCACCAGCCCCAGCGCCGAGAGGATGATGTCGGGGCCCCACATGGCCAGCCAGGGCGAGAGGATGCCACGATCGGCCAGCGCTTCGCCGGCCGTGAGTCCCACCCAGAAGACCGCAAACACGCCCATCGCACCACCGATGACGAGCCCCAGCCCGCCGCGCGGGAAGCGCAGTGCGACCACGATCCCCACGAGCGCAAAGGGGACGCACGCGAAGGCGATGGCCCACTTCTTATGCACCTCAACCAGGTAGCGGTCGCCCTGGTATTCGGCGTCCTCGACCCGGCTGATGCTGCTGCGAATTTCGCTGAACGCCGAGAGTCGGCTCGGTGGGGCATTGGGCCGAACAAGCGAGCGCGCCGACGGCGTGTCCTGTGCAGTCCCCTGTGCCTCAGCCGTCCTTGGAAGGATGAGGTCCCGGACGGCGTGCGCCCACGCGCAGTATCCGCCTGCCGCAGCTTCCTCCACTGGCGCCGGCGGGGGCAGGGCGGGAAGCTTCAGCAGGTAGCGCAGGTCGCGATCCAGCAGTGCCGCCCTGTCCACCAGGGCCTGGGTTTCGTCCCGCTCCGATGCGCGCACCACGCCCAGCATTTCGCAAGTACTTTGCTCCCGGTCTCCGCGGACAATGGTGCCTTCGTTGCGCTGGAACTTGTCATACACGTTGCGCAGCAGCACCTGGTTTTCGTCGAATCGCACCAGCCGGAAATCGGCCGGCGCCGCGCTCGGGAATTCGTGCACCTCGCCCGCGCGCAGGGTCAGCAGCAGATCGCTGCCGGTCGACCCGGCGACGGCCATCACTCCGCTATCGGCATAGATGATCCGTCGGCTCGACTGGCCGCCCATGTCATAGATGGACACATCCCGGAGCTGGCCATTGGCCTGGTCGATCTTGCTGGCGCGCAGGTAGTACTGTGACTGCGGAATTTCGTTGACAACCTGCTCATGCAGCTCGAACGTCGGCTTCTTCTGGGCAATGTCGAAGAAGAGCGTCCGGAGCCGGGTATTGCTGCGGGGCAGCACCTGATCGACGAAGCCGAAGGTGGCCACGGCGATCACCACCGAGACCAGCAGCACCGGCCGGAGCAACTGGCCGATGCTGACGCCGCTGCTCCGCATCGCGGTGATCTCGTTCTCGGCGGCGAGCTGGCTGAAGCCGTACAGCGTGGCGACCAGCACGGCCATCGGCAGGGTAAGCGCCATGATGAACGGCAGCGCCAGTACGAACACCTCGGCAATGACTTTCCAGTCGAGTCCCTTGCCGGCCAGCCTGGAGAACTGCCGGGCCACCTGGTTGAGCAGCATGAAACCGGTGAGCGCCGCCAGCGCAAAGCCGAACGGCGCCACCAGCCTGCCGAGCACGTAGCGGGTCAGTCGTCGCACGGTCTAAGTAATGTGGTTGTAAGGGTTTTGACCCATCATTATATTCTGCCGCGTCCTTCCTTGATACCCCGGTCCCGATTCCGAGTTCGCGTGGCCCGTTCCTCGTTCGCCGCTCTTGTGGGTCTCCTGCTGCTCGTCCTGCCACGGGCAGTGCTGGCGCAGGTACCCGACAGCACGCTGCCACCACCGCCTGCCCGCTTCGATATACCGATGCCCGAGCTGCAGCAGCCGGCGGCCCTGCGTGCCCCGTGGCTGGGCGGGCACGAGGGATTGGTCAGTTTCGACAGCGCGGTCAGCGCAGCGCTCGACTCGGCCCACATGGCTCGAAGCGTCGCGCGCCGGGCGCTCAGCATCTACGGTCGGAGCGCGGTGGACACCACCCGGGCGCCGGAGCAGCGGCGTGGCCCTCTGGGACTGGATGAAAAGTACGCCGATCTGGCCATCGACGGTCAGGCGACGCTTGATATCCGGACCGAGCGGGTCAAGAACGAACGCTGCACCGCCGCCGAACTGAACGACCCGACCGCCGGCTGCGGCGGGAGGATCAAGGCACCCCAGCTTGAAAACAATATCGATGTCCGCTCGTCAGGCCTCATCGGCCGCCGGGTGCACGTCAACGTGGACTATCAGTCGGCTCGTGACTTCACCGCCAATAACAACATCCAGGTCTACTACCAGGGCCTGACCGACGAGATCGTGCAGCGGGTGGAAGTGGGTACCGTCACCTTCCGGCCACCCCCCTCGCGGTTCCTGACGGCGGCGGTGCCCCGCAGCAATTTCGGCGTGAACGGGCTGTTCGAGGTCGGGCCGATGGAGTTCCAGGCCCTCTTTGCCACTCAGAAGGGGAGCTCGCTCAACGAGCGCGTCTTCCAGATGGGCTCGGGCACGACGGCCGCCCCGCAGGACCGCCAGATCAGGGACCTCGACTTCGAGTCGGGGCGCTTCTACTGGGTCGTGGACCCGACCCGGATTGCCGGCTATCCGGCGCTCGACATCCTCAACCTCGATCCGGGATCGCTGCCGCAGTCCGCCAGGCCCGCGCAGGTCCGTGTCTACCGGTATCGCGCCGCCACGGCCGGCAACAATGTGACCCCGACACTGGGCGGCGTGAAGGCGTTCGCCAGCAACTCGGCCGACCCCACCCAGCGGCTCGGCCAGGTATCGCCGGACGAAGGGGTTCAGTGGGAACTCCTGCTGCAGGGCCGCGACTATTATCTCGACCCATCCGGGCTCTGGTTTGCACTCGCCATCAAGCTGGATCCGACCGACTACCTCGCCGTCAGCTACACCACGGAGTCCGGGGGGCGGGTAGGCACGTTCCCGAGTGTGGACCAACCCGCCACGGTGGACTCGCTCGAGCTGATCGTCGAGCCGCGCCGGGGACCAGAGGCCGGTACCTTCCGGCACGAAATGCGACAGATCTACCGGGTGGCCGGCAGCGATCTCGACCGTACCAGTCTCAAGGTGGCGGTGACGCTCAACCAGACGGAACGGCCACAGGGAAGCGCGCCGACCTACCTGGCCCAGCTCGGCCTCGCCCTGCCAGCTGACCCGGCGTCCTTCGATGCCGCCAACCGCCTCTTCCCGCGCGCGCGAGACTCCATCAGCACCGCTGGCGTGCTGCGGGAATCGTATATCATCTTTCCCAACCTGACGCCATTCGCGGATCCGGCCAGGCTCACGGCAGCCGAAATCACCGACTCCCTGTATCGCACGCCGGCGTATCTCATGCTGTCGCCGCAGGGTCCGCCATCGCGCTTCCAGTTTCGCCTCCGCTACAACGCCGCCTCCGGCGGGGATCGCTCGCAGATCAGCCTCAACGCGCTCCAGCTCAAGGAGGAATCCGAGCAGATCGAGGTGAATGGCAGGCAGCTGACCCGCGGCGTGGACTACACCATCGACTACAGCACCGGGGTCGTCACGTTCATCGATCCCGATGCGCTTTTCGGGAGCAGCAACGCGACGGTCACGGCGCGATTCGAGCAGCAGGACCTCTTCGCGGTTGCGCCGACATCCATTGTCGGGCTCACATCGCGGTATTCGCTGGGCGAGGTGGGCGCCATCAACCTGATCGGCGTGTTCCAGCGTGAGGCCAGTGCCTTCAATCGTCCGCAGCTCGGCTTCGAGGCCAAGGCCAACATGGTCGGCGGCGTGAGCACCGACCTCCATTTTCGGTCGGACGCGATCACCCGGTTCATGAACGGGTTGAGCACCACGCCATCCACCGCGCCGTCCCGGCTCGACCTTAACGGCGAGCTGGCCTTCTCCAAGCCTGACCCGAACCGCTCGGGCGCGGCCTACCTCGAGGAATTCGAGCGCGACGTGGGTACGCCGATCTCGCTGTTCGAGCAGGTGTGGGAGTTCAGCAGCGCGCCGCAGCAGATGGATGGCGTGGACCCCCTTCTTGGATTCGGTGGCGTGTTTGATCCGGCCGACGCTACCCAGTTGACCTGGCAGAACCTGGTGCCCAACGACGCCGGTAATGCGTCACGCTGGCGGCCGCAGGACATCGATTCAACCATCGTGCTGGCCGGCAAGGGAGACCAGTTCGAGACAGTGCTCTGGCTCGGCCTCCAGGCGGACACCGCGGGCGGCTTTCCCCGCAGCGACGGAACCCTGCGCTGGACTCTTGAGCCGCGACCGCTCCGCCCGAGGTGGCGTTCCATCGTCACCCCGCTGAGCTCCACGGGAGTGGACCTGTCACGCTCCGAGTACCTCGAGTTCTATGTCTACGAGTCGGGCGCTCACTCCGCCGATTCCGCCCACATGCAGGTCCTGATCGACCTCGGAAGCGTCAGCGAAGAAGCCGTGGCATTTGCGCCGGAAAGGCTTACGACCACATCGGGGGACACTCTCTACGACGGGCGCCAGCAGGTCGGCGTCGGGCGGCTGGATACGGAACGCGGCGCTGACGGGATCTTCAACGCCGCTACCGACGATATCGGCATCCTGGGTGATCGCCCGGACTCCATCAATGTGGATGGCACGTGGGTGCCGGGACTCCAGCTCTGCCATCGAGAGCTGCGCTCCACGGTGCAGCTCTTTCCCTGGGGCGATCTCGGGGTACGCTGCACCAGCGGCAACGGGCATCTCGACACCGAGGACCTGAACGGGGACAACCTGCTCAACGCCAGGGGCGCGAACGAGAGTGTCTTCCGCATGGTGGTGGATCTCCGGGACAGCACGTACATCGTCAAGGGCCGAGGCCAGAAGTACTTCGATCGTGATGGCCAGGGAGGGTGGACGCTCTACCGGGTGCCGCTCCATGGGCCCAACGCGCTCGAAATCGGTGCGCCAAATATCCGGCTGATCCAGCAGCTGCGCCTCACATTCGTGGCCCCTCCGGCCGCTGAGGGTCCCGACCTGACCGGGCGCCTGGCGCTGGCGCGGATGCGCTTCGTCGGGGCACCCTGGAACCGCCGGGCCGAGACGCCGATTGCCGGCCTCAGCGGCTCCACCGGCCTGCCCCACGGTGACGTCGTGGCTGCGACGGTCTCGACCGAGAACCTCGAGCTGGGCTACACGCCGCCCCCTGGGGCGGTCAACTCCCTGAACGACAAGAACGTCGGCTCGGGGCAGCTGACCCAGCAGATCAATGAGAAGTCGCTCCGCGTGATCGCGACCGACCTCGCGCTCAACGAGCGGGCGGAGGCCTATGTCCGCTTCGCCTCGGGCTCGCAGAACCTGCTCAACTACAGCGAGCTGCGCGTGTGGGTGCGGGGCCACGGCGAGGGGTGGGAGCGGGGCGATCTCGAGGCGTTCGTGAAGCTGGGAAGCGACGACCGCAACTTCTACCTCTACCACGCACCGGCCAGCACGACGTCGTGGGAGCCGGAGATGATCATTGACCTCGAGGTCTGGCGCACGCTGCGCGCCGATATCGAGGCCCGATGGCTGCGGGGCGAGGCCCCGTCCGGGGCTGCGGAATGCGGTGGTGATCCACTGGCCTACGTGGCCTGCCAGGACGGGTACATGGTTCAGGTAGGGAGCCCTGGCATCAATCCGCCCAACCTGGCCTCGATCCAGGAACTGTCGGCTGGCCTCTATCGGGTGGCGGACCATGGGCCGCTCCCGACCGCAGAGGTCTGGATCGACGATATCCGGGTCACCGAGCCGGTGTCGAAGGTTGGCAAGGCATACGCGCTCGACGCACGCCTTTCTGCCTCGGACGTGGGCGACCTGAGCGTCTCGCTCATCGGTCAGGACGGGCAGTTCCGCCAGATCGGGCAAGCCCCGACCTTCCGGAGCACCAGCACGCTCCGGCTCGGCGGGAATGTGCGCCTCGATCGTTTCCTGCCTGCCTCGCTTGGGCTCGTCATGCCGGCATCGGTCTCGCTGAGCCGGGCGTCGATCGACCCCCAGCTCATCAGTGGCACCGACATCCGCGGGGCGGCGCTGGAGGATCTCAGACGGCCGCGATCCTGGGCCACCAACTACAGCTTTTCGTTGCGTCGCTCCGCGCGGGGCCAGGACTGGCTGGTGCGCGGGCTCGTGGATCCGCTGAGCATCAGCGCCTCCTTCGCGAGTGGCCTCGCGCAGAGTGAACTGAGCCATGCGGAAAACTCCAACTCCAGCTTCGTGGTTGCCTACAACCTGCCGCTCGGCCGCAGCGGACCGATCGTGGACCTGAGCGGCATCCTTCCCGGGTTTCTTCGCAAGTCGGAGGCGGGGAAGGCCCTGGCCAAGTCGCGATTCAGTCTTGCCCCGGCCAACATCCGATTCTCCACCGGGCTGGTGCGGGACCGGAGCGAGATGACGGCATTCCAGGTACCGATCATCCGCGACCTGGACACGACACTGGTGCCGACGCTCTCGCTCAATCATGTCTGGAGCAATAGCGCCGGCGTCACCTGGCGGCCGCTCGGCATGCTGACGCTGAGCGGCGACATCACCAGCAACCGCGATCTCCGGCATTATCCCGATTCCACCGAATCCGGCCGGCTGGCCACGCTCTCTCGCCGCAGCTTCCTGGGCATGGACGTTGGCGTCGAAAGGGATCGGCAGATCGGGACCTCGGCCGCGCTCACGCCGGTGATCTCAAGCTGGCTCCGGCCCCGCTTCATCCACCGCTCCGGCTTCACCCTGTCGCGCTTCCTGACCAGCCGGCCACCGATCCAGGCCGACGGCGACACCTTGGGGGCGTTTGTGCTTCCCCAGACGCTGAACAACAGCCGCAGCAATGAAATCGGCACCTCGGTGGACATCGGGCGGCTGATCGGGGGACTGGTCGGGGACTCGTCGAAGATCAACAAGGTCCTCGCCCGGGTGCGGCCGATCGACTTGAGCTCACGTCGCGTACTGTCCTCGAGCTTCGATCTCGCGGCGTTCGAGCCTACCCTCAGCTACCAGCTGGGCTTCGGCGACCTCAACGATTTCCTCCAGCAATTCGGCACCAAGGCTATCGCGGCGTCGGACCTGACGACGCGAACGCTCACGAGCGGCGCCGACCTGCCGCTGGGCGTTTCATTCGCGCTCAGCTACAGCCAGACCGAAGTGACACGCTACCAGCGGATTACCGGCGCGTCACAGCCGCTCTTGTCGCGCCAGACGGAGTGGCCCGCCGGCAATGTGCGGTGGTCGCGGACGTTTACCAGCGGACCCCTTACGCTGCTGGCGCTGGGCACCACCTTCCGGCGTCGCACCG
>DAIMFY010000107.1:0-7104 GCA_036724295.1 Gemmatimonadales bacterium
CGCTCGACGAACAGCGTCACCCGAATGTACACCGGCGATTCCGACTCCCGGTACTCCTCCACCTCTGCAGCGAACCCATAGGGTAGTTCGTCCAGCAGCAGCTCGAACGCAGCCTCCCGGAGGTACTCCGTCACGAAAAACCTGAGTGGCTGGGTCCCGACGTCGTCCGGGTCGAAGGCAAAGTCGCCCTCGGGAAGGAGGGGCCGGATACGGGCCAGCAGACGGCGCAGCGATTCCGGTTCATGCGCGCTGATGACCAGCGCGTCCTGCTCGAGTCGTGACCGCACGCCGGCGCTTACCAGGTCAGCCTTGGTGTAAGCGAGCAGGAGGGGCGCGCGGGGCAGCGTCTCGAGCCGGGCGGCACGGACAAAGTCTGGCGCCGGTGCGTCAGGAGCGGGATGCAGGTGGAGAATCAGGTCGGCGCAGGCCAGCGCTTCCTGTGCCGCCGCCATCATCCGTGCCTGCATCAGGTACCCCGGTTCGAGCAGGCCAGGGAGATCCACGAAGATGAACTGGGTATCCCCCTCCGTCAGGAGTCCCACGACCGGCAACCGGGTCGCCTGCGGTCGCGGGCTCACGATGGCGATATGGGAGCCGACCAGCGCATTGAGCAGGGTCGACTTGCCTGCATTGGGAGCACCGGCCAGCGCGATTCGTCCGCAGCGCGTCATGCGGATAACGTAACAGCGCGATTACTCTTCCACGAATGGCGAATGAATCTGCTTCCCCCGACCTGGTAGTGCTTGCGGCTGGCATGGGCAGTCGCTTCGGTGGGCTCAAGCAGCTCACGGGTGTCGGCCCGGGCGGAGCGACGCTGCTGGAGTACTCGCTCTACGATGCGCGTCGCGCCGGCTTCGGCCGGGTGATTTTCGTGATCCGGCCCGAAATGCAGGCGGACTTCCGGGCGTTCGCCGAGAGCCGGCTGCCGTCGTCGCTTTCCTGGACGACGTGCCTGCAGCGCCTGGAGCTGGCGGCGCCCGACGTGGCCCGGGCAGGAGACCGCAGCAAGCCATGGGGCACGGCCCACGCCGTGCTCGCGGCCGAAGGCTCGGTGACCGGCTCGTTCGGCGTGGTGAACGCGGATGACTTCTATGGGCGGGAGGCGTTCGAGAGCGTCGCCACGTTTCTCCAGACCAATCGCACGGACTGGGCCCTGGTGGGCTATCTGCTCGCGGATACCCTCTCTCCCGCCGGCGGGGTGAATCGCGGCGCCCTGCACGTGACGCCCACCGGGGCGCTCGAGTCGATCGAGGAAGTAATGGACATTTCGCGCACCGAGGACGGAGCGATCGTGGGGCTGGGCGAAGCGGGACCCCGCGTCCTTGCGGAGCAGCTGCTCGTCTCCATGAACTTCTGGGGCTTCAATCGTTCGGTCTTTGAGGACCTGCACTCCGGCTTCAGGCGTTTCCTTGCCCGTGCGGACTTCCAGCGGGATGAATTTCCCCTCCCCGTGGCGATCCAGGATGTGCTCGCTGGTGGCGAACGCTGCGTGCGGGCGCTGGCTCCGAGGAGCCGGTGGTTCGGGATCACGTATCATGACGACCTGGGCGGTGTGCGCGCGGCCCTCGCGCGACTGGTGGCAGCGGGCCACTACCCTGAGCGGCTGTGGAGCTGATCCCCGCCGAAGTGCGGGAATTCGCGTTCGAGGGCGTTCCGACCGCCATCATGCCTGAGCGCGGTGGGCACATCAATCGATCGCTTCGCGTCCAGTGCTCGGGGCCCGGGGGCGAGCATCAATACCTGGTCCAGCGACTCAATCCGCGGGTCTTCCCTGATGGCGAAGCCGTCATGGCCAACCTCAGCGCGGTGACCGACCACGTCAGGGCGACTGCTGCGGACCGCAGGACGCATCTTCCGCTGCAGAACGAGCTCGTGCTGGTGCCCACGCGCTCAGGCGCGCACTGGTTCACGGCGCCTGATGGCGCCATCTGGCGTGCCTTCCCCTGCCTCGCCGGCACGCCGGCACACGGGCGCGCCATCACTCGCCCGGTAGCGCATGCAGCGGGACTTGCCTTCGGGACGTTCCTTCAGCTGCTGAGCGACTTCACCGGTCCGCCGCTCTCCTGCACCATTCCCCATTTTCACGACACAGCGTGGCACTTCGCCCAGCTGGAGGATGCAGCGCGAGAGGACGTCGCGGGCCGCGCGTCGCGAGTCATGGATGAACTCGCCCGTTGCCGGCGCCATCGCAACATCGCGAGCGAGTTGCCCAGCGTCGGCAGGAGCGGTGTTCCTGCGCGCGTCACGCACAACGACGCCAAGGCCGCCAACGTACTGCTCGATTCCCGTGACCGTCCGCTCGCGGTGATCGACCTCGATACGGTCATGCCCGGTTCGGCATTGAGCGATGTTGGTGACCTGTTGCGCTCACTGGCGAGCCCCACTTCAGAGGACGAACCCGACAGCACCGACGTGCGCGCTGTTCCCGAGCTTGTCGTGGCCGCGCTCGGAGGCTGGTTCCGGGGCGCGGGCGCGGCGCTGAGCGAGCGTGAGCGCACCAGCGCGGTGCTGGCCGGCTGCGTGATCACGCTGGAGCAGGCTGTCCGCTTCCTGACGGATTTCCTCCGGGGCGACGTGTACTATGGCGCCGCCGATCCGGCACAGAACCTTCGCCGAACCCGTACCCAGTTGCGGCTGTTCGAATCGCTGCTTGCCCAGCGCGGAGCGCTGGAGCGCGCGGCAGGCTGTCTTCCGACCGAGGTGGAGTGATGATGCGGCACGCTCTGGTATGTGTTGCCATTCTCGCCCTTGCCGCTGTCACGGCGGTGCATGGCCAGGAGCCGGCGCACGTGGTTGCGCGCTGGAATCCCGATTCCTTCGGCAATCACCGCATCGTGGTGGCCGTTCCGGACTCCGCCCGGGCGGTCCGTGCCCACATCGAGTGGCGGCGGCGCGACCGGCATCCGGAGGCGAAGCGTATCCTGGTCTACCCGGCCAATGACACGTCGCGCGTTCGCAATGTGCGGATCATCGGCGCTTCACAACTGAGTAGCGATATAGCCTTTGCGCCGGTAACGGGCGCCGGCGAGTACTGGATTTACGACATGCCGTACGCTGGCACCGTCAAGTCCAACTATCCCAGGATCACCTATCCGGGGCAGGACTCGACCGCGAGCGGGGACTGGCTTGAGCAATCCCGCCTGACCGACGCTGATATTGCGTCGGGGCAGTGGCGGAAACTGCCAACGGCCACGGTCGTCCGTTTCGAGGCCGCGGATTCGATGGACCTGTTCCATCCGATGGAGGAAATCGCCTCTCCCGCCGAAGTGGCGCGCCTGCGCTCCGAGGCCGCTGGCGCTCCCTTCCTGGTTTTTCCCGAAGACCGCCTCCATGCGATTCGCATGCGGCACCAGCTGCCGCACCGCTGGGCGGAGACGGGTTCCGATCGGGCGGTGGTGGCCACCGCTGACCGGGGTGAGTTCCTGAGCTTCCAGCTGGGCGTCTGGGCCCTCGACTCGCTGGACAGCGTCAGCGTCACCTTCTCGGACCTCACCGGCCCCGGCGGCTCACGCATCGGAGCGGCAGGGTTCAGCTCGTTTGACACGCACGGCGTGAACTGGCAAGGCAAGGCGTTCGATCGCCGCGTGGGGGTTGCGGCCGGCGATGTCCAGGCGCTCTGGTGCGGCGTGCTGGTGCCGGATTCCACTGCGGCCGGCGACTATCACGGCACGGCCATCGTCTCGGCGGAGGGGCATCGTGTGACCCTGCCCATTCGGCTCACCGTGACGCCCCAGGTGATTGCCGACCACGGTGATGACGAGCCATGGCGCCTCTCCCGGCTCCGTTGGCTCGACTCGCGCCTCGCGCTGGACACCGGCCTGGTGAAACCGTACACGCCGGTCAGCGTTCGCGGAAACAGCATCGACATTCTTGGCCGTCGCATTACCCTCGCACCGAGCGGGCTCCCGGCGCAGATCGAGAGCTACTTCACCTCGGCGATGACCGGACTGGGTGACGACGCCCGTCCCATGCTGGCGGAGCCGATCGCGCTGACGGTGACCGGTGCGGACGGCGCTCCGTTCCGCTGGGAGGGCACGGGCGTTCAAATGCTTCGCGAACTTCCTGGCGCTGCCGTCTGGCAGGCAAGCTCGCAGGCCGGCGACCTCACCATGCAGCTGCGGGCCGAGCTCGACTTCGATGGCGCCATCGAATATGAGATCGGGTTGGTGGCCGGGCGCGACCTGCCAGTGTCGGATGTGGCGCTCGACATTCCCCTCCGCGGCGACGTTGCGCGCTACCTCATGGGCATGAACGAGAAGGGCGGACGGGCGCCGGACTCGTATGACTGGCAGTGGAACGTGAAGCGCAACCAGGATGCCGCCTGGGTGGGCGACGTCAACGCCGGACTCCAGATCACGCTCAAGGATGACCATTACGTTCGGCCGCTGAACACCAACTTCTATCAGCTGCGCCCACTGGTGCTGCCGACCTCATGGGACAACGCCGGGAAGGGCCGGTGTCACTTCGCGCGGAAGCGAGACGAGTACCAGGTTCGCTGCACCAGCGGCGCGCGCACCTTCTCTGCTGGCGACACTGTACGGTTCGATCTTCGGCTCCTCATCACGCCGTTTCATGCCATCAATCCGACAGCGCAGTTCAGCACCCGTTATTTCCACGCCTACGAACCGATCGACACGGTGAAGGCGGCCGGCGCCAATGTGATCAACGTACACCACGCGACCGCCATCAACCCCTTCATCAACTACCCGTTCCTCCGCCCGGCGGCCATGAAGGCCTACATCGACTCGGCGCACGCTGCGGGCATGCGGGTCAAGATCTACTACACGGTGCGGGAGCTCACCAACCGCGCGCCCGAGCTCTGGGCCTTGAGGAGTCTCGGAACGGATGTGCTGGCCGGCGGCCCCGGTGGTGGACACTCGTGGCTGCAGGAGCACGTGGTCGAGAACTACATCCCCGGCTGGGTGGTGCCGGAGCGGCGCGACGTGGCGCTGGTGACGAGCGGCATCTCACGCTGGCACAACCATTACGTCGAGGGGCTCGACTGGCTGGCGAAGCATGTCGGGATTGATGGCCTCTACCTGGACGACGTGGCCTTCGACCGGATCACCATGCAGCGGATCCGGCGCGTGCTCGAACGGAACCGCCCTGCCCCACTCATCGACCTGCACTCGGCCAACCAGTACAACCCGAACGACGGCTATGCCAGCAGCGCCAACCTGTATCTCGAGCATTTCCCGTACATCGACCGCCTCTGGTTTGGCGAGTACTTCGACTATGACTCACCGCCAGACTACTGGCTGGTGGAGATGTCCGGCATTCCCTTTGGCCTCATGGGAGAGATGCTGCAGGACGGGGGAAATCCGTGGCGTGGCATGCTTTTCGGCATGACGGCGCGGCTCCCGTGGGCCGGCGATCCACGGCCACTCTGGAAGGCATGGGATGATTTCGGGATTGCGAAGAGCCGGATGTACGGATGGTGGATGGACGATCCACCGGTGACCACTGGTCGCGATGACGTGCTGGCAACCGCCTACGTGAATGATGGGAAGGCGCTGATTGCGGTCGCCAGCTGGGCGAAGGACACGGTTCCGGTTACGCTCGCCATCGACTGGGCGCGTCTCGGTGTCCCCAGGTCACGCGCGACGCTCATGGCGCATCCCATTCGAAAGTTCCAGGATGCGGCGACATTCAGGCCGGGTGCGCCGATTCCTGTTCCGCCAGGCAAGGGATGGTTGCTCGAGCTCGCGCACTGAGAGCTGAGAGCTGAGGGCTGTGCGAAAATGGCGGCCCTCCGCCCCTGGCTTTCAGCCCTTCGCTCTCATCCTCATCTCAACTGCTCCCGCTGCTGCGAGGTAGCGGCGACAGCAGCTCCGATAGAGGTGACCACGCGGAGCTCATTCAGTGTCCGTTCGGGGCTGTTGAGGAGTACCAGCAACCGGCCATCTTCCGCGATGTCGTGGTTCCAGGCGAACGTGGAGAGAAAGGGCCCTTCGGCGAACAGCGTCGCCCGCCCGACGCGGAAGCCATCCGACGTCGAAATGGGCACGCGGTAATAGCGCCCGGCCCGGCGAAAGATCAGCCCGCGGCCATCGGGCGTCCAGACCGGCATGTTTCCCTGGTCCGTCACCTGATAAATGGCGCCGGTCGGTGGCACCGGCGACACCGCCACCGATCCATCCACGCCACTCCACGCAATCCACCGTCCATCCCGCGAAAAGCTGGATGAGTAGCCACGCGCCGGCACTGGTATCCGGGTCGTGTCGGCGCCAAGCGAGCGCAGGAAGATGGCGCCCGTGATCCAGTCGTTGAACACCATCTGCGAGCCATCCGGGGCGACGCTGAGGTACGAGGCACCAGGAAGCTGGATGTCCTTGAACTGGCCAGTGGCGAGCGACTGAATCCGCACCCCGTGGTTGATGAACCGCACCGGGTCCCAGAGCCCGATCATGAGCTCGCGTCCGTTCGGGAGCCAGGAGGCGGGATACGTCCGGTAATTGCCCGGCACCTCCACCGTCCGCCGCACTCCGGTGGCGAGATTCATCAGCAGGACTTCCCAGCCACCGATGGGACTGCGGACCTGCACCGCGAGCATGGTGCCATCGGGCGAGAGCCGAGGCTGGGTGTACGCATCGCGGGGGAACGGGAGCGTGTCACGGTGCCCGTCGGCCCCGACGAACGCGACGTTGACATACAATTGATTATTACCGGGTGCATACACCAGGGTGCCGTCGGTTCCCACTGCGTACTCGGCGTAACCGAATCCCGCCTCGATTCGCATTCCCGAGAGCACGGGAATCGGTTCGCCCGTCGTCCGACGTTGCCCCGCGTCGAATGGCATCGCCATCAGCAGGCCATCGCCGGCCCCATAGAGGAGGTAGCCCGACGGCAGCCATTGAGGACTGCTGCCGAACAGCAGGTCTTCCTTGCTGACAGAGTCGAGCGGGAGGACGCCGCGGCGCGTGATGGCGAGCTGTTCGCCGGTTTTCAGCGAAAGCAGGGCCAGCTGTCCCGAGCCGAATTGACCGGCAACCCAGTCGGGGCTCGGAAGCTGTGCGGGCGTGCCGAACTGCACGCCGAGCCGCACGGTTGAGTCAGCGCCGGTGCCGGCGGCCGAAATCCAGTGGAGGTCGAAGCCCTCGTTCT
>DAIMFY010000108.1:0-7074 GCA_036724295.1 Gemmatimonadales bacterium
CCTACCGCGACCGGCGCAAGAAGAAGAGCGAGTTCCGCGCTCTCTGGATCACCCGTATCAATGCCGCCGCCCGGCTGCACGGGCTGAGCTACAGCCGGCTGATGGCCGGGCTCAAGAAGGCCGGGGTCGAGGTGAACCGGAAGGTCCTCGCCGACCTCGCCGTGCACGACGCCGACGCGTTCGGGAAGATCGCGGAGATGGCGCGGGAAGCTGAAAGCTGAAGGCAAAAAGCTGAAGGCTGAAGGCTCAAGGCTTTCAGCTTTCAACCTTCAGCCCTCAGCTCGCTTTTTCACCACCAGCCCATCCCATGCACCCATCCGGCATTCCCGACCTCGACACCCTCCTCGCGCGGCTTCCGGGCATCGCCACGATGGATGCCCGGGCACTCGAGGCGGAGCATACCGCCGTCCTGGGGCGGAAAGCGGGCGCGCTCACCGCGCTCTCGCGTGCCATTCCCACGCTTCCACCAGAGCAACGCCGGGCCGTCGGCGCGGCACTCAATGAGGCCAAGGCCGCCTTCGAGGCAGCCTTCGAGGAGCGGCGCTCCATCCTCGCCGCTGAAGCCAGGCGCCAGGAGGCGGCCGACATAGACCTCACCATGCCGGCCCGGCATCGGTGGACCGGCAGTGTCCATCTGGTCACCCGCACCATCAACGATATCTGCAGCATCTTCCGCGAGCTGGGCTTCGTCATCGCCGTCGGGCCCGAGGTCGAGAGCGAGTGGTACAACTTCTTCTCGCTCAACTTTCCGGCCGACCATCCGGCACTCGACCTGCACGACACGCTCTATCTCGATACCCCCGCGGAGCCGGGTGAGCATGGCGGGCGACTGCTGCTGCGCACCCACACCTCGCCAGTGCAGATCCGCAGCCTCATGGGCCAGCCGCTGCCCGTCCGCGCGCTGATGCCAGGCATGGTCTACCGGAAGGACCCTTTCGATCCCTCGCACGCGCCCGCCTTCCAGCAGCTCGAGGGGCTCGCGGTGGACGAGGGGATTTCGTTCGTAGACCTCAAGGCCACGCTGGTGCACTTCGCCCAGCGGTTCTTCAGCGCCAATACCCGCACCCGGTTCCGCCCCTCCTATTTCCCGTTCACCGAGCCCTCGGCCGAGATGGACGTTGAGTGCCAGCTCTGCCACGGCACCGGATGCGGCGCATGCAAGGGCACCGGATGGATGGAAATCCTGGGCTGCGGCATGGTGCACCCGCGCGTGCTCGAAAATTGTGGCGTGGATGCGGAACGCTACACCGGATGGGCCTTCGGCATGGGCCCAGGCCGCATCACCATGAATCGCTACGGCATCACCGACATCCGCCACCTGTACGACGGGGACATGCGTCTCCTGCAGCAGCTCGCGGAGACAACGTGAACATCTCCCGTCGCTGGCTCGAGGGATTTCTCCGCCGGCCGCTCGAGGCCGCCGACGTGGCGGAACGGCTGGCCATGCTTGGCGCACCGGTCGATGCCATCGAGCCGGTGCATGCCGGCCTCGCCCCCATTGTGGTGGCGCTGGTGGAAGCGGTGGGACCTCACCCCGACGCCGATCGGCTTCGCCTCTGCCTGGTGAACGATGGAACCCCGGAGCGAAAGCATGTCGTCTGTGGTGCGCCCAACGTCACGGCGGGCCGCCGCTATCCGTTCATTCGAGTTGGCGGTGTGCTGCCTGGTGGGCTCAAGATCGAGAAGCGGAAGATCCGCGGCCAGGTGAGTGAGGGGATGCTCTGCTCCGAGCGCGAGCTCGGTCTCGGCCAGGAACACGCCGGCATCTGGGAGCTGGCCGTCGACGCAACGCCGGGCACGCCGCTGCTCGAGGTGCTGCCACTGGCCGACGACAGATTCGTGGTGGACGTGACGCCTAATCGCCCGGACCTGCTGGGCCATAAGGGCGTTGCGCGCGAGCTCGCGGCCTCGCTGGGCGTGCCACTCCGTCTGCCCGAGATCCCGGGCGCCGATCCCCTGGGCCCGCCGCCGAGCCGCCGAGCCACCGAGCCGACCGCAGCCGGCAATGTCCGAATCAGCATCGAGGATCCCGACGGCTGCGCTCGCTTTCACGGCGCCGTCATTCGCGGTGTGAAGGTGGGCCCCTCGCCCGAGTGGCTGCGCCGCCGCCTGGAGGCGGTGGGCGCCCGCAGCATCAACAACGTCGTGGATGCCACCAACTACGTGATGCTGGAGCATGCGCAGCCGACCCACGCGTACGACCTGGCCAAGCTCCGCGGATCGGCGGTCATCGTGCGCCGTGCGCAGGGTGGGGAACGGATCACCACGCTGGACCAGGTGAACCGCGCGCTCGACTCATCGATGACGATCATCGCGGATAGTGAAGGACCGATTGGCATCGCCGGTGTCATGGGCGGGGCCGGCAGCGAGGTCGATGCCGGCACCACGGATCTCTTTCTCGAGTGCGCCTGGTTCCAGCCAGCACAGGTGCGACGGACCCGTCGAACCCTCGGCCTGAGCACCGACGCCAGCTACCGTTTCGAGCGGGGTGTCGATCTCTGGGGAGCTTCAGAAGCGTTCCAGCGCCTCATGGCGCTCGTGCTTGCCGTGGCCGGCGGCAGCGTGGATGGCGAGCCCCTCGATCTCTGGCCGCGGGTCACCCATCCGCCGCGCATCTTCCTCCGGCTCGATCGTGTGGCGCAGGTGCTGGGCCAGCCGCTCGACCAGCACACCGTGGAGCACCATCTCGTCGCCATCGGTGCCACCTGCGTGGCCAAGCCGGAAGAGCGTCGAATCGCGGTAGACGTTCCGGGCTGGCGGCCCGATCTTGGGGAAGAGATCGACCTGATCGAGGAAGTGGCGCGCATCCACGGCTATGGCGCGTTTCCCTCCGAACTGCGGGCCTTTCGTACTGGTACCAAGGCCGATGCACCCGAAATCGCTGCCCTCTCACGCGTACGCCGGGCCATGGCTGATCAGGGGCTGCACGAGGTGATCACGCTGCCGCTGGTGGCGCCCGAGGGGAATGGCGGAGTTGCCCTGCTCAATCCGCTTTCCGCTGAAGAAAGCCAGCTCCGCAGCGCAATCATGCCGTCGCTCCGCCGCCAGGCCGAGCGCAACTGGGCGGCGCTGACACGCGACGTCCGCCTGTTCGAGGTCGGGACAGTCTTCTCGGCCGGAGCGGGGTCAAGTCGCCCGACGGAGCGCACCCACCTCGCGGCGGTCATCTCTGGTGGACGTGAGCCGGGACACTGGTCCGGCGCCCCGCCCGACGTGGATCGCTGGGATCTGAAGGGGTTGTTCGAGGCCGCCGTCCACGCCGCCCAGCCCGGGGCCACGATCACACCGGCTGAGGTCGGCTGGGACGCCCTGGATGGTGCGGGTCAGCCTTGTGGCAGGGCTCGGCCACTCGAGGCCGACGCGCCGCCGTGGGCCGCCGCGCTCTTTGGGCTGGAAGTGGTGGTAGAAACCACGGCCTCCCGGCGCCATCCAGTGTTCGTGCCGTTGCCGGCCACGCCGGCCTCCGATCGCGACGTAACCCTGCTGGTGCCCGATGGCGTCAACAGCGCCTCGATCACGGCCGCGTTCGCCCAATCGGGTGTCGCCATGCTAGAATCCGTGACGATCGTCAATGAATACCGGGGACCGCGAGTGGCAGCGGGCACGCGAAGCCTGACCCTGCGGTTGCGCTTCCGAGCCCCGGACCGCACCCTGGAGTCTGCTGAAGTGGACCGCGCTGAAGCCCGGCTCCTCACCGCCCTCGAGCGGGAGACGGGAGTGCGGCGACGGGACCAGTGACCCGCGGAGGCACCGTGGCATATGCGTACGAGCGGCCAGATCTCAAGGCCGTGGATGAAGTCGAGACCCTGGTGCGGCACCTGCTCGATGAACTTGGAGCCTGGCGCCGCCGCTGCCTCAAGGCCGAATCCGAGCTGCAGCAGTTGCAGCAGGCGTCGGCTGGCACCGGTGGGCCCACCCCTCGCGCCACCCGGGATCGTGTGGTGCAGCTCGAGACCGAGAACCAGGCGCTGCGTCACCGGGTGGATGCCGCGCGGGAGCGTGTGCAGTCACTGGTCGGTCGGCTTTCGTTTCTCGAGGAGCAGGCTGGAGGTGTGGCATGAGCGCCCAGCGGAGCGCAGTGCGCGTCGTCATCGGGGGCGAGGAGCTATCGGTCCGGTCCGACCTGCCGCCGGAGTACACCCGTGAAGTCGCTGCATACCTTGATGCCGCCCTCAAGCGGGTCAAGGACTCGATGCCGGCGGTCGAGAGCCACAAGGCCGCCATTCTCGCCGCGCTCGCCATTACCGATGAACTGTTCCAGGCCCGGCGTGGCGACCGCGAGCTCGCGGGTCGCCTGACGACCCTCGCCGAGGACGTCGCCCGGCTCCTGCCGCCCGCGAAGCGCGGCAACCGGGCACCGCGCGCGCCCGCCATCTGATGTTGCTGTTTCAGGGAGATCGTTGATGAATCCGTCCCTGCTCGTACCGATCGGCGCCGGGCTTGTCGTGGGCATCCTTGCCGGCGTGATCGTGGTGATGATCCATGCTGGCCGCCAGCGTCGCAGCGCCGAGGGCATCCTCAACCGCGCCAACGCGGATGCAGAGGCTGTGCGAACCGGAGCGGCACGCGAGGCCGAGCGGCTTCGCGCCGAGGCAGCGCTCGCGGCCAAGGCCGACGTACTCAAGCTGCGCGAGGAAGCCGAGAAGGAGCTGGAGCGCCGTCGTGACGAATTCGAGCGCCTCGAGCGGCGGACCGAGAAGCAGGGCAAGGAACTGGACCAGAAGCTGGAGGAAATCCGGGCCCGTGAGCGCGAGTTCGGGCGGAAGCAGGAAACCTTCGCGCAGCGCGAGGAGCAGCTGCGCGAACGCGCCACCGGCATCGACCGGCTGGAGGAGCAGCAGCGGCAGCGCCTGGAGCGGATTGCCGGCCTCACCACCGACGAGGCGCGTCGCGAAGTGATGCAGCGCGTGGAGGACGAAGCCCGCGCCCAGGCGAGTGCGCTCGCCCGCGACATCAAGGAGCAGGCGCGCCGCTCTGCCGATCGCGAGGCTCGGCGCATCATTTCCATGGCAGCACAGCGCATCGCCGCCGAGCACACCTCGGAGACCACCGTCAGCACGGTCACGCTACCCAGCGACGAGATGAAGGGCCGCATCATCGGGCGGGAAGGCCGGAACATCCGCGCCTTCGAAACCGCGACGGGTGTGGACGTGATCATCGATGACACGCCTGACACGGTCGTGATCTCCTGCTTCGACCCGATCCGCCGGGAGGTGGGCCGGCGCTCACTCGAGCAGCTCATCCAGGATGGCCGGATTCATCCGGGACGGATCGAGGAGCTGGTGGATAAGTGCCGGAAGGAGCTCGAAGGCCAGCTCGTCGAGCTGGGCGAGCAGGCAGCATTTGAAACCGGCATCAACGGCCTCCACCCCGAGCTCATCAAGCTGATCGGCCGGATGCGCTATCGCACTTCGTACGGCCAGAACATTCTCGATCACTCCAAGGAAGTTGCCTGGCTCGCCGGCATGATGGCGGCTGAGCTCAAGCTCGACGTGGCCCTTGCCAAGCGGGGTGGGCTGCTCCACGACGTGGGCAAGGTGCTCACCCACGAGAACGAGGGCACCCACGTGCAGCTGGGTGTGGAGATGGCCCGGCGCTACGGTGAAACCGAAGCCGTCATCAACTGCATCGAGGCGCACCACGACGACGTGCCGCACGACTCCGCCGAGTCGGTGCTGGTGCAGGCCGCCGACGCCATCAGCGGCGCGCGGCCCGGGGCTCGGCGCGAGGCGTTCGAGACGTATGTGAAGCGGCTCACCCGGCTGGAGGAAATCGCGAAGGACTTCCAGGGGGTGGAGAAGACCAACGTCATCCAGGCCGGCCGCGAGGTGCGCGTGATCGTCACGCCGGAGCGCGTGGATGACGCGGCAGCGGTCCAGCTTTCGGAAGCCATCGCACGGCGCATCGAGAGCGAGCTGCAGTATCCCGGCCAGATCCGTGTCGTGGTCATTCGTGAGACCCGCGCCGTCGGCGTGGCGAAGTGAGCGCGCGGATCATTGACGGCGCGGCGCACGCCCGCGCCATCCTCGACGAAGTGGCTGCGAGGGTCCAGGAGCTGGCGGCCGCCGGCCGCCAGCCAGGCCTTGCCGTGGTCATCGTGGGCGAAGATCCCGCGAGCCAGGTGTACGTGCGCTCCAAGGGCAAGGCCTGCACCGAAGCCGGCATGCATTCGGAAACCATCCGGCTGCCCGCCGAGACGTCGCAGGCGGCGCTGCTGGACACGGTGGACCGGCTCAATCGCGACCCCGCCATTCACGGTATCCTGGTGCAGCTGCCGCTGCCGAGGCAGCTCGATGAACGTGAGGTGCTGCTGCGGATCGATCCAGCCAAGGACGTGGACGGATTCCACCCGATCAACGTGGGAAAGGTGGCCCTTGGCGACCCCACCGCGTTCCGCCCGTGTACACCCTATGGCGTCCAGGAAATGCTGATCCGGGAAGGGATCGAGACCAGCGGCGCGCACGCCGTGGTCGTTGGGCGATCCAACATCGTGGGACGGCCGATGGCGTCGCTGCTGCTGGGCAACGGACCGGGGGGTAATGCGACCGTCACCGTCTGCCACTCTCGCACGCGTGACCTGCCAGCCATCACCCGGACGGCAGATATCGTTGTCGTGGCCATCGGCAAGCCGGGCTTCCTGACCGCCGAGATGGTGCGCGAGGGTGTCGTTGTCATGGACGTCGGCATCAACCGTGTCGCCGACGACAGCAATGCGCGCGGCTACCGGCTCGTCGGCGACGTGGCCTTTGATGCGGTCGCCGAGAAGGCCGCCGCGATCACTCCGGTGCCCGGTGGCGTCGGCCGGATGACCATCGCGATGTTGATGAAGAACACGGTACAGGCATGTGAACAGCGGACACGAGACGCGGGGCGCGGGACGCGGTAGGGCGGGCCGCGGCCCGCGCTATCCAGCGCCCATCGCTTCCGAGCCCCGTGTCTCAAGTCCCGAATCCGGAATGACCCTCCCACTCACCTTCGATATTGCCTCTACGGCGGAAGAAGTCTTCACCGTCTCCGATGTGACGGCGGAAGTCGGGCGCGCCATCCAGCGGACGGCGCGGAGCGTCTGGGTCC
>DAIMFY010000109.1:0-7027 GCA_036724295.1 Gemmatimonadales bacterium
GCGACTGCTTGCCGCCGGGCCCGGCGCGGCATAGATCGACGACCACACGCTGATGCTCCGCCAGGGCGATCGACGCGGCGCGGTCATGGACGCGCGGAACATCCCGCTCACCCTGCGCGGTGCCGCGCGCTACAACGTGGCCAACGCACTGGGTGCCGTGCTCACGGCCGCATCGCTCCACCATCCCGACGGCACCCCGCTCATTCCCCTCAGCGCCATACGGGCAGCACTTGAAGGATTCGAGTCGTCGCTGGAACGAAACCCCGGCCGCGGCAACCTGATCGATGTTGGCGGCGTGCACGTGCTGGTGGACTACGCCCACAATCCGCACGGCATGGCGGCGCTCACGCAGATGATCTCGGCGTTGCCGGCCAGGCGTCGGCTCATCGTGCTGGGCCAGGCGGGGGATCGCACCGATGACGCGCTGCGCGCGCTGGCGCAGTCGGCCTGGGCGCTCGAACCCGACCGGATCATCCTCAAGGAGATGGGCAAGTACCGCCGGGGTCGGGCGGAAGGCGAAGTGTGTCACGTGCTGGAAGCCGAACTGCAGGCGCTCGGTGCGCCCATGTCGATGATCGAACGTGTCGAGACGGAGGCAGAGGCGACCCGCACGGCGCTGGCGTGGGCGCAGGAAGGTGACCTGCTGATCCTGCTGGTGCACGAGAAGCGGGAAGAGGTGCTGAGGGTGTTGGAAGAGGCGAGGGCATGATGGGCAGGATGGGCAGGATGGGCAGGATGGGCAGGATGGGCAGGATGGGCAGGATGGGCACCGAAGCTAACCCTGCATTACCCGCCCATCTTGCCCATCTCGCCCATCCCGCCTCCGTTCCGCGACCAGCACCTCGAACCGCTCCGCCAGTTCCCGCTGGCGACGGCGGAGTTCGCGCACGCGTCCCGGGTGACGGCGCAGAACGAGATAGCGCTTCACGTCGCACCAGGCGGCCCGCCAGCGCTCCCGGATCCAGAGCCCGGCGACGCCAAGTGCCGGCGCCGAGAGCAGCGTAATGGTCGCCCAGGTAACACCACCCAGCGCCGCGACCACGATCACGAGCACCGCCAGCCACGCCGAGTAGAGGACAATGCCGCCGTAGAGCTTGTACGTCGAGCGGATGTCGCGCTCGCCATGGATCCCTTCCGCGACGATGCCGGTGAGGCGGTACGGCACCCACCAGAGCAGGAAGCCCGCGGCCGCCACGGCAAAGACGGGCAGGAGCAGCAGCGGCAGTCGCCGCACGCTCCAGCGCACCGCCGTGTCCACACTCAGATCGGATTCGAGATCGCCCGGCGTCAGGTCGAGCCGGGCGAGCGAGCGCGCATGATGACGCACCGCCCGCGCGAGCGGCACCCAGCGGCTGCGCGGGTTGCGGCGGATGTGGCTGAGTAGTTCCGAGGCGATCCGCAGCCGCTCCAGCCGTTCATGCGGCTCGTCCGATCCCCCTCGCTCCACACGCCACACGGCCTCGGCGCACTCGACGATCGGCGCGTCCTCCCAGCGCTCCACATTGAGGGTGACTCTCCGGAGCGCCTGGTCCATGCGCTGGGTGAGTTCGCGCACCGCGTCGGCATCGGCCGCGCCGCGCGAGGCGAGGTCGCCCCATTCCACTGGTGCGCCAACCAGCGCGAGTGCCTCGGAGCGGAAGGTTTCCTTTTCCCGCATGTTGAGTCCGACCGGTACGATCGGAACGGCCGAGCCCAGCTTGCCGGCAGCAAGCAGGGCGATGCGCGCGGCCCCGGTCTTGAGCGGCGCCAGTGAGGGTTCGTTGTGACTCTTGCCTTCGGGAAAGACTGCGATCGCGCTGCCGCCGGCCAGGACGTCGCCCGCCGCCGCGAGGACATCGGCATTCCTTGCCACCTTGGACGGATCATCCTGCGGGCGGTGCACCGGCACGGCTCCCACCGAACGCAGCAGCCAGGCGATGCGAAAGTCCTCGAAGAGCGGGGCCTTGGCGAGGAAGCGCACCGGTCGTCCCGCTGCCGCGAGCACCAGGACCGGATCCACCAGCGAATTGGGGTGATTGGCAATGAGCAGGAGCGGCCCGGACGGGGGAACCTCCCCGTCGCAGGCAAGCCGGTAGAAGAGCTTGCCTGCGACCCGAGCCAGCCGTGGGGCCGTACTCATCCACGCATCAAGTCGTTCAGGCGCGCGCGAAGCGGCTCGATGACGCTGTCCCTGGCCGGCTCCTTGATCCTTGCCAGCGCGCGCCGGTCACTGCCGTAGACGTCCTCCCGAAACTGGACCTCATCGTCTTTCGGGAACGCCGTCAGGTAGAGCAGGTATACCGGAACCTGCTTCGTCACCCGCACCGATTCCTGGACAGTGTCCGCAAGGGCCTCGTGGATGCGCGCATCATTCCACTTCGAGTTGCCGGCAAGGACAAACCGTGCGAACGCTTCCGGATCCTGCAGACGGACGCATCCGTGGCTGGCCGCTCGATCCCGCTCCTTGAACAGGCCGGTGGCCGGGGTGGCGTGCATGTAGACCGCGAAGCGATTGGGAAAGAGAAACTTGATGTTGCCGAGCGCGTTGCGCTCGCCCGGTCCCTGGCGGATCAGATAGTGGAAGTCGGCCGTGTCCGCGTCCCAGTCCACGTCGTCGGGGTCGAGCGGCACGTCGGGATGGTCCCGGTCCACCACTTCATAGCCGTGCTGGGCGAGGTAATCCTTGTCTTCCCGCACCTTGGGAATGATCTCCCTGGTCGCGATGCTCTTGGGCACGTTCCAGTCGGGGTGAAAGACGACCTCGCTGATCGTATCGGCGAAGACCGGGGTCGCGTGTTCATAGTCCTTGCCGACGACCACCCGCATGGTGAGCACTTCCTTCCCGCCGTCGTACGCGTGCAGCTGATATTCGGGAATATTCACCAGCACGTAGCGCTCACCGAAGTCGTTGGGCACCCAGCGAAGGCGATCGAGGTTCAGCTCGATCTGCTCCACCCGCCGCTCGACCGGCACGTTGAGCGCGGCCAGTGTCGCCTTGTCCACGCCCTTCCCGGCCGGAAGATTGTGGCGGGCACGGAAGTGGTTGACCGCGTCGTTCAGCGAACCGTCGTAAGCCGAGTCGCCGTTGGCGCTGCCAAGATCGCCGGTCGCTGCGAGCCGGGCGCGCAGCAACATGATGCGGCCGCTTCGCTCACCGGGCTTGATGGCACCTCCGGGAATTTCCTTCCAGCCGCCACTGTCGGCGATGGTCCGGTAGCGCGCCAACCCATCCAGCAGCGCCTGGTACTGGGAGGACCTCGGCCGCAGTTCGCCGATCATGTCGGTGAATTTTTCCTGACCGGCTGCTGCCAGCAGGATGCTGTCGGCGGTCTTCCGCCGTGTCTTGGCCAGGAAGCCGTCGTTGACGAGCTGGGGATCCACCCGTCCAACCAGCATGTCGGAGCCGTATTCCAGGTAGAGCCCGGTAAGGCGCAGCTCGAGGGCCGCCAACTTGCTGGCGGTGACCTTGCCGGAATCGTAGGTCTGGCGCAAGGCGCTGCTCAGGCCGGCCAGGTCGTAGTCAGCCGAGCGAAGTCCTTCCTTGTCCGCCGAGGCGATGGCGTCCACCAGCGAACGGGCGTTGGCATTGGGCTTGTTGCCGTCCACCCAGAGGGGCTTGCCGTCGCGCTGCTTGTAGAGCACCTGGGTGGCATCCCACTGGTCCGCCGGCACGAGCGCAGGCGCCTTCTTCTCCCCCAGTAATTGATTGAGTGACCCGGTAACCTGTTCAACAGGAACGCTCCCCCCGCAGGATAGCGCGGCCAGTACCAGGCCACCGAGCAGCAGGTGTCGGATTTGCATGATGCTCCCGTATGTGGGCAAGGCGCCAGCGGAGCCGGTGCCTGCTATTTTCGTCGCATGTCCAGAACAATTGGTCCTCCGTGAACATTCGCGCCGCGCGGCGAATCCTGCAAATCGGCGCGCTCCTGGTGGTGATGGCCGTCACCAGGGGGCCTCTCTTCGACCTCGACCGGTTCCAGGTGCCCAAGGAGCTTATCCTGCACCTGGCGGCGTTCGGGGCGCTGGTGCTCGTGCTCCGCTCGGTCCGCTCGCTTTCCTTCGGCGTGGTGGACTGCCTCCTGGTCGGCTTCGCGCTGGTGAGCTCGATCTCGGCGGTTGCCGCTCCCAACGGCTGGGTGGCGTTCCGGGCTGTGGGGATCACGTGGGCTGCGCTTGCCTGCTTCTGGAGTGGCCGAGCCATCGCGGACGCGGGGCTGGCGCGTCCGCTGCTCGCCGTCCTCGCGGCGGTGACCGTGCTGGGATCGGGCATCGCGCTGCTGCAGGCGTACGACGTGGCGATGCCGCTGATCGCCTCAGCCCGGCTTCCCGGCGGCACCTACGGCAACCGCAACTTCATGGCGCACGCCGCGGCCATCGGCCTGCCGCTCATCCTCTACCTCACGCTCACCAGCCGCAGTCGGTGGGGCGTGCTGCTCGGCTCGGCTGGCGCCGCGGTGTCGGCTGCTGCCCTACTGCTCTCGCGGACGCGCGCCGCCTGGGTTGCAGTGACCGTAGGACTGCTCTTCCTCGTCATCGAGGGCATCTGGGTCAATGGTCTCTGGCGGGAGCGCGCGACCCGAGGACGGCTGGCGATCCTGATCGCCGCCGGCGTCACAGGTGTGACGGCGGCATTCCTCCTCCCCAACACGCTCACGTGGAAGTCGGACAGTCCCTATCTCGACTCGCTGGTGGGCGTCGCCAATTTTCATGACGGCAGCGGACGCGGCCGGCTGATCCAGTGGCGCAATACCCTTCGCATGGCCAGGGACCACCCGGTACTCGGCGTCGGCCCCGGCAACTGGCAGGTCTACTACCCGCTCTACACCACGCCGGGTGATCCGGCGTACGACCATGGCGATCCGATTCCCACCAATCCATGGCCGTCGAGTGACTGGATGGCGTTCCTGTCGGAGCGCGGCCTCCTGGCATGTGCGCTCCTCGCGGCAGCAGTCGGCGGCCTCATGTTCGTGGGGTGGAGACGTTCACGGCAGCATGGCGCGGGCCCGGAAGGGCTGGCGGGACTGGCAATGGTCGCGGTCCTGCTGGTCACCGTCGTGGCGGGAGCGTTCGATGCCGTGCTGCTGCTCGCCGCGCCGACCTTCATCGTCTGGACGGCGGTCGGCGCGCTTCGGCCCGCACCACGAAGACTCGTGACGCTTCCGGAAGGGGCGGCGCAGGGGATGATGTGGGGCGCCGCTGGACTGGGCACGCTGTTCGCCGCGCGTAGCGCGCTGACGGCGCTCGCCATTCTGGTGGCGGGCAGCGGCACCAGCCGCACGGCGCTGGTCTGGGCCAGCCGATTGGATCCGGGCGATTATCGCCTGCACATGCTGCTGGCACGGAAGCCGGGGCGCGAAGGAGCGTGTGCTGCGGTGCGTGAGCATGCGACTGATGCACACGACTTGTTTCCCTATCATGACGCGCCGAAGCGGGCGCTGAGGGTGTGCGGGGTGAGGTGACAGGGCGGACGGGACGGACGAGGCGGACAGGACGGGCCGGTCCGTCTTGTCCGACCAGTCCGCCCGGTCCGACCAGTCCGTCATGTCTCCACTGGCAACTCCCCACGCGCCCCCCACTCACTCCACGACCCGTCATACACCGCCGTCTGATCATTCCCGAGCAGGTGCAGCGCGTGCACCAGCGCACAGGCGGTGACGCCGGAACCACAGGACGAGGCAATCGGTGCCGATGGATCGAGCCCGGCGGCCGTGAACAGTTCGCGCAGCTCCACCGCCGGCTTCATGGTGCCATCCGGATTGAGCAGCGAGGTGTAGGGGAGGTTGTGCGCGCCGGGGATGTGCCCCGAGCGCAGGCCGGGACGAGGCTCGGGGCTGGTGCCTTCGAACCGACCAGCCGAGCGCGCGTCCACCATCTGCTCCCGTGGGTGCGAGATGTTGGCGAGCATGTCCGCGGCACTGCGCACCCGCGACTGGTCCAGCGTGGCGGAAAAGAGTCCCTCACGCGCTTGCGGCTCGCCCGACTGGACTGGCCGCCCTTCCCTTTTCCATCGGGCGAATCCGCCGTCCAGCAGCGTCACTTCGGCGTGCCCGAACGCGCGGAACATCCACCACACCCTCGGCGCGCTCAGGTTCACGCCGGAAGCATCGTAGACGACAATCGTATCTCTGTCCCGGAGACCGAGCGCGGTCATGCCAGCAGCAAACCGCTGCGCCGAGGGGAGCATGTGAGGAAGCGAGGAGGCCGAATCGGAGTGTGCTTCGAGATCAAAATAGCGCGCGCCCGGAATGTGCTCTGCCAGAAACTCCGCGTGGGCGTCGCGCTGCGCAGAGGGGAGATACCAGGAGCAGTCCAGGGGCACAATGCCCGGCTCATCGAGCCGGGCGGCAAGCCATTCGGTGGAGACCAGTCCCGCAACCGGCATGATCAGCGCTGCTGCTTCTCGAAGTCCTTCATGTAGGTCACCAGCGCCTCGACGCCGGCGCGTGGCATCGCGTTGTAGATGCTGGCCCGCATGCCGCCCACCGAGCGGTGGCCCTTGAGCCCGCTCAGTTTCCGCTTCCCGGCCCCTTCCAGGAAGGCCGCGTCCTGCTCCGCACTCGGCGTCCGGAAGCAGACATTCATGAGCGAACGGCTGTCCTTCTCCGCCGTGCCCTGATAGAAGCTGCTGCCATCGAGGAAGTCGTACAGCAGCGCCGCCTTGGCACTGTTGTGGTCGGCCATGGCCGTGAGCCCGCCACCATCCTTGATCCACTTGAACACTTCGCCCATCACGTAGATGCCGAAGGCGGGCGGGGTGTTGTAGAGCGACTTGGCCTTGGCTTCGGTGCGATACTGCAGCATCGTGGGCAGGTCGGCGGCGCCGGCGTCCACCAGGTCCTTCCGAATGATGACCAGCACCACACCCGACGGGCCCAGGTTCTTCTGCGCGCCGGCGTAGATCATCCCGTACTTGCTGATATCGATGGGGCGACTGAAGATGTCGCTCGACGCGTCGCAGACAAGCGGAGCGCCGGCGGGCGGCGCTGGTTCGCGCTTCCACTGTGTGCCGTAGATGGTGTTGTTGGACGTGAAGTGGACGTAGGCCGGC
>DAIMFY010000110.1:0-6873 GCA_036724295.1 Gemmatimonadales bacterium
CGTGGGTGCGGTGCTCATTTTCGATGAGATCAAGACGGTGGGCCGGGTGGCGCTGGATGGGGCGGCGGGCCGCTGGGGCGGGGAGCCCGAGCTCGTGGTACTGGGCAAGGCGATTGCCAATGGCATGCCGCTCGCTGCTGTTGCCGGGCGCCAGGACATCATGCTGGCGGCCACCAGAACCTGGATCAGCTCCACCCTGGCCACCGAATTCGCGTCGCTCGCCGCCGCCGAAGCAACGTTGCTGGAACTGGAACGTGGCGATGTCCCGGCACATCTTGAGCGAGTGGGTGGAGTGCTGCTGGCCGGGCTTCAGCGCCTCGTGGAGGAGTATCCCGGGCTCTTGCGGCGTGCCGTTGGTCTTCCTGCGATGTGCTTCCTGGAGTTCACGACTGGCGATCACGGCCGGGACATTGTCATCGGGTGCGCGCGGCGCGGGCTGCTCTTCAAGCGTTCGGCCTACAATTTCGTTTCGCTGGCGCACGACGAGCGCGCCGTTGGTGGCGCGCTCGAGGTGCTGCAGTCGGTGCTGCGCGAAACGCGCTAGTTGGAGTTCCGGCCTCCGCCAAACTGCTGGCGGCGCTCCTGCATCAATCGCTGCATTTCGGACTTCTTCCAGCTTTCGTACTTCGGCTTCTGCTCCGGCGTCATGAGGGCGGCCACGCTGGAGTCAAAGGACTTGGCCGCGTCCTGCAGCGCCCGTCCCTGGGTTCGGGACGCCCGCATCATCTCCATGCCCTGTTCACGGTTGCCGGCCTGCATCGCCTCGCGAGCCTTGGTCCGTTGCGCGGTGACACTGTCACGGAGCGCCTGGGTCGCCTTCACATGGTCATCGCGGAGCTTGGTGTACTGTGCGGCCTGGTCGCCGCTCAAGCCGAGAGCCTTGGTGAGGACATCGGCGGTGGGAGGAACTTCCATGGCGTACGGGCTCATGTCGGCCATGCGGCCGCCGCCCATGCCCCGGCCGGCGCCATTGCCCTGCGCTGCGAGCGCGGCAGGGGCGAGGAGCGCCAGGACGGCAAACTGCAGGGAATGCATCTTCATACCAGGACCTCCAAGGGGTTCATGCTGGCCCGTTCGCGGGCCTGGATCAGATACGCGGCGAGGCGGGCGCACGTTGACTCGACAGCGCCGCCCGACCCGCGCATCTTCCGCCTGTGCTGATTGACGTCCACGTTCACTTCCTGCATGCCGCCTCGCCCCGCGGCGACTGGCAGGCGCGCAACGAGAGCCGCATGCGCGCCGCCGGGCGTATCGGGATCTCGTGGCAGGTCTCTTCCATCCTGGGCAGCTGGGGCGAGCGATCGCCCATCTACTTTCCCTCTCCCTCGGATGTCACGCTCGCCAACGAGGTCCAGCGAGCGATCGTGGCCCGATATCCTGGGCGGGTGCGTGGCTACGTCGTCGTGAATCCCAACTACACCGAGCACGCGCTTGCGGAGCTTGAGCGGGGCAGGCAGGGCGGCATGATCGGTCTCAAGCTGGCCGCGAGCCGCCGGGCAGACGATCCACTGCTCGATCCGCTTTGCGAGGCCGTGGCACGGACCGGCTTCCCGGTGCTGCAGCACATCTGGCAGCACCGCCGCCGCGACTATCCCGGCCAGGAAGCATCCGATGCGGTGGAGCTCTGCCGCCTGGCGCAGCGGCATTCCACGGTCGCGTTCATCCTGGCGCACATCGGCGGTGGTGGTGACTGGCTGCACTCGCTGCGGGAGGTGCGGCGCGCGGAGAACGTGTTCGTGGACCTGTCGGGCAGCGGCGTGGATGGCGGCATGCTCGAGCAGTGCCTCGACGCCGTGGGCGGGTCGCGACTGCTCTGGGGGACTGACCTTACGATGGACACGGGCCTCGCCAAGCTCCGGTATCTGGAACGGTTGCTGGACGACGAGACGCTCGAGCTGGTCCGTTACCGCAACGCGGTATCGATCTTTCCGCCAGCCAGCTTCCCGGAGCAGTGATGCGGATCGATGTCAATGCCTCCCTCGGCTCGTATCCATGGCGGCGGGTGCCGGGTACGTCGCCTGCTGCGCTGCGTACGGCCATGGACCGCACCGGGATCGATTCCGCCTGGGTATTTCATCTTCCTGGCATTGCGTGGCGGGATCCGATGGAAGGGAACCGCTGGCTGATTGACGCGTGTTCGCACGAGCCACGCTTCACGCCCGTTCCCGCCATTCATCCTGGCCTGCCGGGCTGGGAGGGAGAGCTCGCGCGGTTGCGCCAGGCGGGCGTGAAGCTCGTCCGTGCCGATCCCACCTGGTATGGTCTCGCGGCGGCGGGACCCGAGATGCGGGCTCTTGCGCGAGCGACAGCCGACGCGGGCATTCCGCTCATGATGGCGGTGCGGTTCGAGGACGGCCGCCAGCGGCACCCGCTGGATCGCGCCGACGAACTGCCGGCCGCGGCGGTGCGCGCGCTAGTGCGGGAGGATCCGCGCGCGCGGCTCGTCGTCACCCATGCGGAACGCGCATTCATGGAGGAGGTGCACTTCGGTTCGACCCCGGCAGAGGCCGGACGGATCTGGTGGGACATTTCCTGGGTATGGGGCCCGCCGGAAGATCACCTGGAGACGCTGCTCGAAACCATCGGCCCGTCGCGCTTTCTGCTGGGCAGCGGGCAGCCGTTGCGACTGCCCGAGACGCCGATCGCCCGCCTCGACCTACTGGACCTGTCGGCCGAGGATCGCACGAGCATCGAGTCGGCGAACGCGCTCACGATTCTCGGGCAGGGCTGATGGACGCGCTGGTCGAGCGTCTCCGCCACGGCGTCATTGCGGCCGTGCCGGTTCCCTTTTCCGGCCCAGCCATCAACGAAGCGGCACAGCGCCGCTATGCCGAAAGCATGGTGCCCGAACCGCTGGCAGGTGTGGCCGTCTGGGCCCACACGGGACGCGGGACACAGCTCTCGCCGGAACAGCGGCGGACGGTGCTGGAAACCTGGCGCGCCGCCCTGCCCGACAAGGTGATCGTCGCGGGCGCCCATGACATCGGCACTGCCATTGACGCCCGTCGGCGCAACGCCGATGCGCTGCTCATCCACCCGGTGGCGGACGATCCGATCCGCCACCATGACAGGCTGAGCCGGGAACTGCCCGGCATGGTTTTCTGGCTCTACGAGGCCGCGGGCGGCGTCGCCTACGACGACGCGACGCTCCACGCGCTCCTCGACCTTCCGCACATCATCGGCATCAAGATCGCTACGCTTGACTCGGTCATGACCTATCAGCGACTCGTGGCGCTGGTTCGCCAGCATCCCGGCAAGCTGATCATTTCCGGCGAGGACCGATTCCTGGGCTATTCGCTCATCGCCGGCGCCGATGCGGCGCTCATCGGCATGGCGGCGTCAGTCCCTGCGCTCCCGGTGAGGCTCCTTGAGGCAAGGGAGGCTGGGGACGATGCGCGATTCCTGGCGCTGACCGCAGCAGCCGACGCATTTGCGGCCCAGACGTTCTGCCAGCCGATGGAGGGGTACATCCGTCGCATGCTCTGGGCCGCGGCAGCGGAAGGACGCATTCCGCTCGACGCCTGTGATGATCCCTGGGGTCCGCCCCTCGGCAACGATGAGCGCGCGCGCGTGACGCAGGCGGTACGGGATGCTCAGCCGGCTCTGGGATGATTTCGAGAAGTTCGGGGTTGAGCTTCCCGGTGAGTGGGCGGCCCATGTGCGCCAGCGCTATCGAATCGACCTGTCCACCAGCCTTCTCGGCGTTCCCCTTCCACATCCCATCGGCAAGGCGTCGGGCCAGCTCTCGCTGAATGTCCGGCAGCTGGAGCAGGACCGCGAGGCAGGGCTCGCCTTCATCGTGCTCAAGACCGTCATCGGTGAGCGCGCCGATGGCACCCGTGGCATGGCGGCCTGGGCGACGAATGAGACGCGGATGCATGTGGAACCGCGCGAGGAGCTGGATGGCCGCATGGGCTGGACAGTGACGTGGAAGGGAAGGGGATGGGCTGGCACGCTCGCGGAGTATGCCGAGCTGGTGCGCGCGGGCCGTGATCTCGCCCGCGCAGGTGGGCCGCTGGTGCTGCCATCCGTCAAGCTGCACCTGCCGCCAGGCGATGTTCCCTTTGACGCCGCTGAGTACCGGCACACGATCGGCGTGCTGCAGCAGGCGTGGGGCGAGGACACACTCCTCATCGAGAAGGACTTCTCGCCCACGCTGGCCGGCGACTCGCGCTCCCAGGAACAGGAGACCATCCTCCGCTGGGTGCGACAGGTCCCCGGCGTGATGCGTACTCATGCGCGGCGGCCGATACGTCTTGCACTCAAGCTCATGAATGCGTGCTTCGACGACGAGTTTCAGCTGGCCATGCTCGCGGCGGCGGGAAGCGCTGATGGTGTCACGGTGTTCAACCGATTGTGGGATGCGCAGCGACAGGTGGCGTATGGCGGCTGGGCGCTCTCCGACCGCAACCTCCGGGTGCTGGACCGGGCCGATGATGAGGGACCGCAGCGTTCAGGCACCGGCAATATCTGCTCCGGGCGACAGGCGATTGCCTACGCACAGCATGGTTGTACCTCGCTGCAGCTCCACACGGCCTTCCAGCTGCCGCTCGGCGCCTATCCTGCCCGCGCAGGCAGCCGGAGCCAGCGCACCATCCATGCACTCGTCTTCCACCCGGTGGACGGGCTGATCGCCACCCTGCTGGAACTGGAGCAGGCAGGCACGCTGGTGCGGCGTGGTGGTGAGCTGCACTTCAGTGACCTCTGCGGAACGGATGTCCGGTCGCATGAAGATTGAAGCGATCGAGCTGTACCAGCTTCGGCTCCCGCTGGCAGAGCCCTTTATCATCTCGGGCGGCGTCATGCATGAGCGCGAGTCCCTGGTGCTGCGGCTGGTGGATCCCGACGGCGCCGAGGGCTGGGGTGAATGCCCGCCCTTTGCGCTGCCGTTCTATTCGGAAGAAACGCTGGCGAGCGCGCGTGACCTGCTCCAGCGCGTGCTCATTCCGCGGCTGCAGGGGTTCGAGTTCGAGGTGCCGGAGGCTGTGGACGCCGAACTTTCCCGGGGCGTGCGGGGCAATCCGTTCGCGCGAGCGGGGCTGGAGACCGCCGTGTGGGACCTGATGGCATCGTCGCACCATTCCAGCCTCGTAGCGCTGCTGGGGCAGGCGCTCGGCGTGGCGCCGAATCGCACCATCCCCTGCGGTGTTGCCCTCGGTATTCCGGGCGATGGCTCGATCGAAACCTTGCGGCTTCGGGTGGTGGAAGCGCTCGACGCCGGATACCAGCGCGTCAAGCTCAAGATCATGCCGGGGTGGGATGCGGAGCCGGTGCGCGCGGTGGCGCAATTGCTGGCGGGGACGGGCATCCCCCTCACCGTGGATGCCAACGGCGCCTATCGCTGGCCCGACGCGCTGGCGCAGTTGCGCGCCATCGATGATGTGGGACTGCTCTACATCGAGCAGCCACTGGCACCCGAAGAGTTGCTGGGGCATGTCACGCTCTGCCGTGAACTGGTCACGCCGATCTGCGTTGATGAGACGCTCAAGAGCGCGGCCATCGCGCGGCAGATCGTGGAGCTCAATGGCCCCGCCATCTGGAACCTCAAGGTACATCGCGTTGGTGGCCTCACGGAGGCATGCAGGATCTGGCGCATTGCGCGCGAGCACGGGATCACCCTCTGGGCCGGCACCATGCCCGAATCTGGCATCGGCAGCCAGGCGCCTCTTGCCATGGCCGCGCAACCCGGGTTCGACCTGCCGTCGGATGTGGAGCCGAGCAGCCGCTGGTATGGCCGGAACCAGGACGTGATCAAGCTGGTGATGGACGGGCAGGGCCGGATGACGGTGCCGAGGACGAGTATCGGGAAGCTGCTGGACCGGAAACGGTTTGCGCTGTGCGCTGTGCGCTGTGCGCTGTGAGCTGTGAGCTGAGAGCTGAGGGCTGAGGGCTGAGGGCTGAGGGCTGAGTTCGCATGTCCCAGGCCCCAAACGCCAGGCCCTGAGCCCGCCTTCCCCTCCTCTCCCTTCCGCGCTACTCTCCCGGGAATGAGTTCAGCACTCCTGCTCGTCGTCCTGGTCGCGGTGGCGTACGTCGCGGCCAAGCTGGCGTTCCAGTGGATCGGCCGGCACCTGCTGATCGTCTCGGGCGCCGAGTACCTGCTGCTCGGCATCCTGCTGGGGCCGCAGGTCTCCGGCCTGATGACGCCACAGGCGCTGCGCACGTTCATCCCCTTCATGACGCTGGCGCTGGGCTGGATGGGTGCCATGGTGGGCATGCGGCTCTACCTGCCCGGGATGGTGCGGCTGCGGGGCGTGTTCTACCGCCTGGCGTTCGTGCAGTCACTCACCACGCTTGTCGTGGTGAGCGGTGCGTCGCTGCTGGTGCTGCAGTGGCTGTTTGGCGTGACCGCCGGCTACGCACTCATGCCGGCCCTGGTGCTCGGCGCCATCGGCACCAGTTCGGCGTCCGACGCGGTGCAGCTCATCGTCGAGCGGCTGGGCCGCCGTAGCGTCGTGGTGCGCCAGATCGAAGTCGCGGTCACCATGGATTCGCTGATCGCGATCGGCACGCTCACGATGGTGTTCTGCCTCAATCACGTGGGAACACCCCAGCTGGCGCGCGCGCCCACGGCGGTGGAGTGGTTCGTCATCTCGTGCGCCGTAGGCGTCACGGGGGGCGCGCTCTTTCACCTGTTCCTGGGCGAGGAGCGTCATCCCGACCGGCTGTTCATCTCGCTCGCGGGTGCCATCATCTTCGTCACCGGGGCGGCGAGCTTCCTGCAGTTGTCACCGCTCCTGCCCGGGCTCCTGATGGGCGCCATCCTCGCCAACACCTCGCGCAACCGCCAGCAGATCGAAGCGGTGCTCCACAGCGTGGAGCGGCCGCTCTACTTCGTGCTCCTGCTCTGCGGTGGCGCACTCTGGAGTCCGG
>DAIMFY010000111.1:0-6853 GCA_036724295.1 Gemmatimonadales bacterium
GTTCAGCGCCGGATCAGTTGGTTGTCGCGGGCAGGGAGATGACGAAGTAGGGCATACCGAGGGTCCGGCCGCTTTCCTCGGCGGCGTCGCGCGAAGGATAGGGGCCGAGGACCACCCGGTACGGGTCATTGGCGGATGCGGGCTTGAGGACGCTGGCCTCGAGCCCCGCATCGGCGAGCTTCTTGACGAGTTCAGTGGCCCAGTCCGGATTGCGCGAGCTGCTCACCTGCAGGTAAATGCGCTCACCGGGTGTCGAATCGCTGATGCCGGCGTCGGAAGAATCTTCAGCGAGCGCCGCTGCCGCGGCATCCTCGCGGATGGGACTCCACGGCACCGCCATCCAGAGTGACGCGGCGGCATCTTCGACGCGCCCCGTCGCGGGCATCCCACTGCTGGTCAGGTCGCGGGCGGTGATGGCCTTGCCGTCGCGCGCGACGAGGACGTTGGACGACGCAACCAGCGGAAGGTCGTCACTCCACTCGCCCGCGGCGGTACCCACGAGGATCTCGCGATCGAGATCCACCACCCAGATGGAATCGCCGGATGCCGGTCGCGCGAGTAGCCAGCGCCCGAGCGGATCGGGTCGCAGGGCGACCGCCGTGCCCGGCAGGTCCACACTGCCTCGGACCCTGGCGGCGAAGCGGTCCACTACGACAAGCCGCGGTCCGGCCGCGACGTAGAGCTCGTGGCCGGAGGGAGAGAAGGCGAGGCTCGCCGCCTCCCGGATCCCGCTGATCCGGACCGGCTTGCCGCTGGAGTGCGGATCGTGGAGCCACACCGCCGAATCGGTGGCCACGGCAACGAGGTCGGCCCATGGAGCCGCCGCCACCTGTCCGGACTCGATCGGGATCACGGACAGGGTGTCACTGACTGCCAGGGCTTCGAGCGCCGGCGCACTGGAGTCGAGCCCGACGAGCAATCCTCCGGCGCCGGCCCATAGCCGATCAGGGACCTGGTCGAACGCGGCGCGGTAGCGCTCGGGCGTCCTGCGCCCGACGGTCCAGGGCAGGCCGGTGCTATCCACGCTGTAGAGGGAGCCGTCGGCGCTGACCACCGCCACGGCGGCATCCTGCACGACGGTACGCGTCCGCCCGGCCTCGAGCCGCATGGCGGTGAGCTTGCCGGTGCGGTCCAGCACGATGGCCTGGGGCGGCTCGGAAACGCTGCCGACGAGGTCGCGCACGGCACCCAGCCGGTCCTCGGCGCGCCAGTCAAGCGGGGCGAGGTCGGGCAGGTGATACAGACCGGGGCGTCCGCCATCCGGATCGATGCGCAGGAGGCTGGCTGTCGGAGGCCGGACGAGGGCGAGCGGCGTACGCTCGGCGCTGCCGGACGAGCCACCGCAGGCGGCCAGCAGAAACAGCGACAGGATGGGGGCAGTTTGGCGTACGGTCACGACGGAAGATAGAAGAGGGGGCAGGGGGATAGAAGGCGGGAAGACGGGAAGACGGGAAGACGTGAAGACGTGAAGACGGGAAGATCTGGAGGAGTGAGTCCTTCCCATCTTCCCGTCTTCCCGCCTGTCCGTCTGTCCGTCTTTCTAGAACGTCGGCCCGAGGCTCACCGTCCAGAGGCTTCCGACACCGGGCCGATGCAGCGGATGCGACCAGTCGAGCCGCAACACCACCAGGCCCAGCAGGTTCATGCGCGCGGAGAGACCCCAGGTCTGGAGCGGAACCCGCACCGCAGGATTTCCGACGTCCTCGGGATCTTCTTTCCACTTTACCACGCTGTTCCCGTCCCATGCCAGGCCCACGTCATAGAACACCGCACCTTCGATGGGCGGGAAGCCGAGGGGCAGCTTCTTGAAGAGCTGCTGGGTGAGGATGGGAAAACGCACCTCGGCGCTGCCCACGGCGAGCTGGCTGCCGATGAGCCGGTCCAGCGCGGCGCACCCGGTGTAGGTGTTGTTGTCGTTGGCGTTCACGCACTCGTTGCGAATGTATGAACCCGACGTCTGGCCACGCAGCAGGTCAGTGGAGCCGACATAAAGGCGGAAGAGGTCGGCATCGCGACCCATGCGTCCAAAGTAGAAGGCGCGGGTGGCGAGGACGATCGGGCCGGCAATCTGGTCGTAGCGGCGGTAATCACCCAGCAGCTGCGAGTAGTGCCAGGAGCCGATGTTCTGCGCCGCCTCGAAGCGCCAGCGGCGCCCATAGAACGGGCCGGTATAGCCGAACAGCGTGTTGTCGTGCACGAGCGCGATGGCGGGCTGGAGGAAGTTGGCGCTCGGATTTCCGGCGGTGACCAGCTCCGGATTCCGGGTCCGGAAGCCGGTCGCCCGATCGTAGGGCTCCAGGATCTGGAGGTCATCGTCCTTGATATTGTTTGCCCGGAGCGAGAGCTCCACCCGCTTGAACCGATTGAACGGGTACGAGGCGGTGACGAACGCCTGCCGCACCACGATCCGCCGGATGTGGGTGATGAACGTGTTCTCGGTATTGGACGGCTGGCCCTGGACGATCTCGCTCTGCTCCAGGAAGAAGTACGGGTCCTGCGACAGCCCGACCGCCCAGTTGAGCCGGTGGGACAGGTTGGCGTATACGGCGAGCAGCTGCGACTCGACGAAACTGCCATTGACGTATCCGGCAAAGATCATCTGGTGATTGCCGAGCATGTCGCTCAGCTGGACTGCGCTCCCGCCGAAGAAGCCACGCCCGAACGTGTCGCGGGTATACCCGATCGATGGCCGCGCCACATAGTCGGGTGTGAAGTGCACGTGATAGGGGCGGACGGAGAACTCGCCTGTGTCAGGCAGGTTGAGGCTGGCCGAATCGAGCAGCGCCACGATGGACACTGGCCCGGCGCTGGGCGACGCAGAGTCTGCCGCACCCAGCTTGCCCGCGGCCCGGAGGCCCTGCTGCGAGCGGTAGAGCGACCCGCCCACGCCCACGCCCGGCTGCGCCTGCTGCTGGCGCTGCCCGGTGCTGTCGGCAGCCACGGTATCGGCGGGGATGGGCTCCAGTGCGCCAGCGCCGATGCTCGCGACCGCCGTGGCACTGTCGGCCTGCTCCGGCGTCCACGGCGCGCGCTTCAGGCTTCGCGGATTGTTGATGGCGTAGACGTCGTACTTCTCCTTCTCGTAATACACGAACGCCATCCGGTCGGCGCCGCGCGCCCAGGTCAGCACCGGACTTAGCGGCGTGATGCCCTGCGCGCCGGTGTAGAGGTCGGTCAGCTGGTAGACCTGGTCATCACCGAACTCGTAGAGGAACACATTACTGACGCCGGTGCGATCGGAGATGAAGCCGATGGAACGCCCATCGGGCGCCCACTGCGGGCTGCTGTTCTTCCCCCGGTCCATATGATCGAGCACCCGGATCTGGCCTGTCGCGAGGTCGTACAGCGCGATGCGGAAGTTGCCAAAGGTGAGCTGGCTGAAGTCGGTCCCGGGCCCGCGGTCCGTGGTGAAGGCTATGCTCTTGCCGTCAGGCGACCATACCGGGTCGAAGTCGGCGTTCTTGTCGTTGGTGAGCCGGCGCAGGTTCTTGCCGTCCCGGTCCACGATGAACAGGTCGGCGATACCACCGTCGTAACCGGTGAAGACCAGCTTCTGGCCATCGGGGCTGAAGCTCGGCGTGGTAACGCCGTTGAGATCCACCTTGACCCGGTCAACCACCTTGTTGCGGTCCACGTCGATGACCAGGATCTCGTCCTTGGGCCCGCGCTTGGCGGCCACCACCACGTACTTGCCGTCGGGTGAGAAGCTGGCGGAGGAGTTGATGAACCGGAACGTCTCGTAATTGCTGTCGAAGGTGGACTTGAAGAGCCGCTTCTGGCGCTCGCCGGTGCGCCCGTCGGCCAGGTAGAGGTCCACGAAGTAGAAGTTGGCTTCGCTGAAGTAGGCGACCCGCGAGCCATCAGGCGAGAAGGCGGGCGCCAGGTGCAGCGTACCGTCGGACTTTTCCTCGGTCAGGAGCGGTTGCGCCACGGCCGCGGCCGTGGTGCGGCTCCCGAGCTCCGGCAGGTACGTCCGCAGCACGGCGTCGCGCCACTGCTGCGAGAGCTGGTCGAGCGAGAGCCCGATGGTGCGCCGGAATGCGCCATCGAGTCCGGAAACCCGGGAATTGCTCAGGATGGCGCCGATCGCCTCATCACCCCAGCGCTGTCCGATGTAGGCAATCAGCGCCTCGCCGAAGCGATAGGGAAAAATCCGCGGATCGGTTTCCATCTGGCGGATGGACGGCAGCTTGTTCTCGAGCGACGCATCGCGCAGCCACATGGCGGTGTTCGGGTCCACCGGGCCGATGGCGAGATATTCTGCCATCCCCTCCATGAACCAGAGCGGCGGGTTGACCGAGATGAGCGTGCCCAGCCCCGCGCCCGCCTTGCCGCCGGAATAGATGTCGTACTGGAACTGGTGCACCATTTCGTGGGTGAGCACGTGCTCGTTCTCGGCATAGGAGCCGGTGAGCGGGAAGATGTTGCGGTGCTTCAGGAAGTCGGTGAAACCGCCGGTGCCTTCTCCCACCTCGCCGGGCGTGGCATTGGTCTGGATGAAGTCGGAATGCGAGGCGTAGACGATGATCGGCTTGCGTTCCTTGAACTGGTGGTTCAGGACGCGCGACAGCCGGCCGTAGGAGCGCTCCGCCATGCGGGCGATGTCAAACGCCGCCTCGCGCTCCCGTTCGTAGAAATAGACGTCGAAGTGCTCGGTCTTGATGACCTTGAACCCGAAGGCCTCGTACTGGACCTTGTTCTGCCCGAAGTACTGCGCCGAGAGGCGCGCGGGCAGGAAGGCCAGGAGGAAAGGCAGCAGCGCCAGCAGGTGGCGACGGAACATGGCGACCTCGTCAGGGAGCGCCAATCGGCAGCTCCAGGGCATCACTCCAGAGGCGCTCGAGCTGGTAGAACGCTCGAGTCTCCGGGTGGAACAGGTGGACCACGAAATCGACGTAGTCCAGGAGAACCCATCGGCCAGTGACCAGCCCCTCTGCGTGGTGGGTCCGGAAACCGGCCTTGTCCATTTTCGCCATCACCGATTCGGCGATGCCCCGCACGTGCGCTTCGGACGTTCCGGAAGCCAGGATGAAATAGTCGGTAGCGTCGTTGACACCGTGGAGGTCGAGCACCACGACGGCCTGTCCCTTCAGGTCCTCGATGGCATCCACCGCGTGGCGCACCTCGGCCGGCAGCTTTCGCGCGCCCTTCACGCCGCTACCTCGTCGTCTTCCACCTGATAGAACACCGCCCACGCGCCGGGACCGACATGGGTGCCCAGGACACCAGTGGCGAGCGTCACGAAGCAATCCTCCGGCCGGAACGCCGCCACGATGGCGGTGCGAAGCCTCTCGGCGGCCTCCGGGGCATCGGCATGGCCGATCCCGAAACGCACCCGCCGCGGCCGCGGTGTGAGTCGCTGCTCCAGGTGCGAAAGCACCCGCGGAATCAGGTTGTCGCGTCCTCGCACCCGGTCGAGCGGGATCACCCGCCCGTCGTCGTCCAGTGTGAGGATGGGCTTGACGTCGAGCATCCCGCCGATCCACGCCTTGCCGCGACTCACCCGCCCGCTGCGGATCAGGTTGTCATAGCGATCCACGGTGAGCAGCATGCCGGACCGTTGGCGTATCCGTTCCAGCTCCCGTTCGATTGCCTGGCCGGTCCAGCCCGCCTCGGCCAGCTCGGCGGCACGGAGTGCCAGCAAGCCCAGCCCGAGCGAAGCACTTCGGCTGTCCACCAGGTGAATCCCCTCCATGCCGCTCGCCTTCCGCGCCGCCACGGCTGACTGGAACGTGCCCGATAGTCCGGAAGACAATAACACCGCCACGATCTCGTGCGCCTCCTGCCGTGCGTCGCGAAAGACCCGGATGAATTCGCCGGGCGTCGGCTGCGACGTGGTCGGCAGCTCCTTGCTGGTGCGCAACCGGCGGTAGAACTCCTCCGGCCGCAATTCCACCCGGTCCCGGAAGGTTTCCGCGCCGAACATTACCTGCAAGGGCACGAGCGTGATGCGGTGCCGGTCGAGCACGGCGTCGGGCAGGTCGGCGGAGCTGTCGGCGATCACTGCGACCTGGCGCCGATCGTCGTGGGCCAGGTGGGCGTGCTGCGCACGCATGTCCTCGGCCTTGGTGGTGGTGACCCGCCCCCAGCGTGTTGCATAGCTAAAGACGGCATCAGGTGTATCGGTATGCACATGGATCTTGAGGATGTCACCGGCACTGGCCACGACGATCGATCCGCCGAAGTCGTGCATGACGGCTCGCACCTCGTTCGAGGGCGGCAACGATTCTCCCCGTACCAGTACCTCCGTGCAATACCGGAAGTCCCGCTCGGCGGCCACGGCCGCCAGCGCCGCCGGGGCCATCTCGGATTCGGAAGGCAGGGGCAGGTCACCGGCGGGAAGAATCGGGTCGCCCTCGATGAACCGGACCACCCCCTCAAGCATCCGGACAAAACCCTTGCCGCCGGCGTCCACGACGCCGGCTTCCTTCAGCACGGCCATCAGCTCGGGCGTTCGGGCGAGCGCGCGCTCGCCCTCCGCGAGCATCAGGTGCATGAACTCACCGATGTCGTCGGTCTGGAGCGCCGCGCGCTCCGCGGCCGCGGCCGCCTCACGGGCGACGGTGAGGATGGTGCCTTCGCGGGGATCGTCGAGCGCCTGGTAGAGTCGGTCAGAGCCGGTGCGGATGGCATGCGCGACACCGATCACGTGGGCCTGCGGAACCTCGCCCAGGCCGTCCGCGAAGCCGAGGAGGAAATGCGCGAGCATCATGCCGGAATTGCCGCGCGCACCCAGCACGGCCGCGTGCGACGCCGTGCGCGCGGTCTCCGAAAGCGACGCGTCGCCGAGGGCCCGGAGGGCATCGGCGACGGCGCGAAGAGTCAGGCTGAAGTTGGTGCCGGTGTCACCATC
>DAIMFY010000112.1:0-6824 GCA_036724295.1 Gemmatimonadales bacterium
CCCGGGTCCCGGCCGCCGATCTCGACGAGGAGCATCCGGCCTTCGTGGATGCGCTGGCGAGTGTCAGGGAGCGCACCCGGAAGCTGCTGGCCGTGAACGGCACAAGAAGCGTGGATTCGTTCCACCGCGAGCTGGGCCAGATCATGTGGGACAAGTGCGGCATGGCGCGCACCGCAGAAGGGCTGTCCCAGGCGCTGGAGCAGATTCCGCTGCTACGCGAGCAGTTCTGGAAGGACGTGCGCGTGCTCGGCAACGGCGAGGAGCTGAACCAGTCGCTGGAAAAGGCGGGCAGGGTGGCTGACTTCCTGGAACTGGCCGAACTGATCTGCCGGGACGCACTGCATCGCAACGAGTCGTGTGGCGGACACTTCCGCGAGGAGTACCAGACTCCCGATGGCGAGGCGTTGCGTGATGATGAGCACTTTGCGTACGTGGCAGCCTGGGAGTACAAGGGCGATGGCCACGTGCCCGAGCTGCACAAGGAATCGCTCGAGTTTGAGCACGTGCACCTGGCGCAGCGGTCCTATAAGTAAGGGTGCACCGGGGCGCGCCCGTTCAAGGCGCCCCGCGGTGGATCCATGTAAGGGCGGCTCGCCGATCGCCCGTATCGAGGAATGAAATGAACCTGACCTTGCATGTCTGGCGACAGGCCAATGCCCGGGCAAAGGGCCGACTCGAGACCTACGAGGCGCACGACATTTCGCCCGAGATGTCGTTCCTCGAGATGCTTGACGTGGTCAACGAGGGCCTGATCGCTGCCAACCAGGAGCCGATCGCCTTCGACCACGATTGCCGGGAGGGCATCTGCGGCATGTGTTCGCTCATGATCAACGGCGTGGCGCACGGCCCCATGAAAGGCACCGCCACCTGCCAGTTGCACATGCGCAGCTTCAAGGATGGCGACGTGATCCTCATCGAACCGTTCCGGGCGCTCGCCTTTCCAGTCATCAAGGATCTCTGCGTCAATCGGTCGGCGTTCGACCGCATCATCGCGGCTGGGGGCTACATCTCGGCGCGAACCGGCAGCGCACCGGACGGCAATGCCATTCCGGTCCCCAAGAGTGATGCCGATCGTGCCATGGACGCCGCGGCGTGCATCGGGTGCGGTGCCTGCGTGGCGGCGTGCCCCAATGGATCGGCGTCCCTCTTCACGGCGGCCAAGATTTCGCACCTGGGCCTTCTGCCGCAGGGACAGGCCGAGCGACGCCGGCGTGCAGCTCGCATGGTGGAGCAGATGGACGCGGAAGGGTTCGGCGCGTGCAGTCTTTACGGCGAGTGCATGGAAGCGTGCCCCAAGGAAATCAGCATCGACTTCATCACCCGGATGAATGCCGATTACCTTCGCTCCGCCCTCACTGCGGGCGAGCCGTCGCCCTGAGGTATCACGGGCTGGCCGCGGTGGTGCTGCTCTGCGCTGCCGGCACCGCCTCGGCCCAGTCGGCCGAGGAGATCGTCATCGGTGCGTCGGCGACGCCGGCCTTCACGCACATCCTGCCGGCTCCCGGCCCCCAGGGCTCCGTCAACCAGTTGAACGTCGTGGCGCCGTGGGTCATGGTGGACGCCACCACCTTCAACGGCCAGCTCCGCCTCAGCGGGATGGCCAACCTCGAAGGCCTCACCATCCCGGACGGCGTGCCCAGCATGGGCGCGTGGGGGGAGGGCTTCGTCGACCGTCGTCATCCCCACACGTACGCGCACGAGCTCATGCTCACCGGGAAGCAGCACTTTTCCGGGGAAACCGTGAACGGCGCTTCCTTCGCCATGGGCAAGGGGTTTGCGCCATTCGGCAGCGATGACCCGATGGTGCGCCCGTTCCTCTCCTATCCCGTTAATCATCATCTCGCCCAGATCCTCGAGCGGCTTGTTGCCGAGGTCGCTATCCGCGCAGGTCCGATGATTGCCGAGGCCGGGGTGTTCAACGGTGATGAACCCACCGGGCCGGGCGACTGGCCGGAATTTTCCCGCTTTGGCGATAGCTGGTCAGCCCGACTCACGCTGCTTCCCCTGGCGGGGCTCGAGCTTCAGGCCTCTTACGCGGACGTCAACTCGCCCGAGCATGAGAGCGAGAGCGGGCTGGACCAGGCCAAGTGGAGCACGAGCGCCCGCCTTGAGCGCCCGACGAGCCTGGGCCGGGCGTATGGCCTCGTGGAGTGGGCGCGTACGGAAGAGGGTGACAACGTCTTCGCCTATCACAGCGTCCTCGCCGAAGCGGCGCTGCACGGACGAGTGCTGGGCCTTGCCTACCGGTTTGAACGCACCGAGCGGCCGGAGGAACAGCGGGCGGACGAGCCGTTCCGCACCGTGCGGCCGCAGCTCGATAATTCCGTCCTCGGCCAGAGCCGCTGGTCCATTCACACCGTGGCGCTCGACGCCGTGCTCGTGGATGACTGGCCGGGGCTCAGGGTGGCGCCGTTCGTGGAACTGTCCGCTGGTCGGGTCACATCGCTTACGCCGGCGAGCTTCGATCCCGTAGCGTTCTACGGCCGGGACACGTTCTGGAGCGTCACCGCCGGTGTGCGAATCGGACTCGGCATGCGTCTCCATCGCATGGGACGCTACGGCGTGGCGCTGCCGGAAGTGCCGGCGCAGGACGCCAGCATGAACCATGAGATGATGCACTGATGCGCCACGCCGCCACAGCACTCCTGCTCGCCCTCGCGTGCGCCGCATGCGGTGACTCCACCGAGCCGCCTCCGGCTCCGACGCCGACCACGCTGATGGCCTTCGACGGGAACAGCCAGCAGGGGCCGGCGGCAACAACGTTGTCCCAGCCTCTTCGGGTCAGGGTGACCGACGCGGAAGGCCAACCGGTGGCTGGCGTCACGGTGACGTGGAGCGTGGGCGCGGGTGGAGGGAGTGTCTCTCCGACGTCATCGGAGACGGACGCCGACGGGCTCGCATCAACGACGTTCACACTCGGTGGGCAGGCCGGAACACAGACGGCGCAGGCGACTGTCGCCGGTCTCACGGGCTCGCCTGCCGTGTTCACGGCCACGGCCATCGTTACGGGCGGCAGCGATGCCATCTCGCTGGTAGCCACGGTGTCCGTCCCTCCCGACTACGGGATGCATGACACCTACGTGCGCGATGGGCTGGCCTTCGCGTTTGCGTGGAATACCGGCGTCAGGATCTATGACGTGGGCAACGGCATCGCCGGCGGATTGCCCGCGGCGCCAGTGCTGGTCGGGTCGCTCGTGACCAGCGGATCGGTCGATGCCGCCGATCCAAGCGTGCACAATGGCTGGTGGTTCCACAATCCTGCCACCGATGAGGCACGGTATCTCTTCATCGGCCAGGAGGGTCCGGGCAGCGTCGGTACCAGCAGCCGGGGCGACATCCACGTGGTGGATGTATCCGACCTGACCCACCCGGTGGAAGTGGCGTTCTTCCACCACGCTGCCGTGGACGGACAGCCTGCCGGCGTCCACAACTTCTGGATGGACGAGCAGCATGCGATCCTCTATGCCGCCTACTACAACGCGGGCATCGTTGCGCTGGACGTATCGGGGACGCTCACCGGGGATCTTTCAGGCCGACTGATCGACGAGATCCGCCCCGGCGGAGCGGGGAACACCTACGTCTGGGGCGTCATGCTGGCGGAGGATGGATCGCTCTACGCGTCCGACATGCTGAGCGGCGTCTGGCACCTCCAGCTCGACAACGGGGCCTTCAGCGTGCTCGGAGGCGGGAGCAACGTCCCCCAGCAATTCACCTCGGATCTGTGGGTGAATGGGGGTGCGGCCTACAGCGGTACGTGGGGAAAACGCACCTTGCCGGGGAATGAAGTGAAGATCTGGAATCTTGGTTCGGGAAGTCCGATCGCGGCAGGATCGGTCACCGTTGCGAACGTCGGGACCATCAGCGATGTGCAGGTCAGCGACGACGGCACCTGGATGGCGGTGACCACCGAATATGGCTCGGCTGCGGGACTCTACCTCTATACCCTGGCCAATCCGCTCGCGCCCGCGCTGCTCGCGAGCTATCCCGTGGCGTCACCGAGCGGCGGACTTCACACCGGTACGATCGCTTCCATCAACGACCGGGATTACGTTTTCGCCGCGCGGGATCCGTTACCGGTCGGCCCGGCGATGATGATTTTCGACGTGACGGAGGCAGTGAGGTGACGGGACGGGCAGGGCGGACGGGACGGACAGGTGCCATAGGGTGAGCTTCGGCTCGCCTCGTCCGCCTCGTCCGCCTCGTCCGCCTCGTCCGCCTCTATTGTGCCACCCACACGTCATTCCGCTGGTTCATGTCATGGAACCAGTCGGTGCCCCAGAGCTGGGCGCGGACCACCGGCTTCGGTGTTGTCACGTCGGTGGTGAAGGTGCTGCCGAAGTACCAGATCTCCACCGGCAGGTCCACCTGCTGGGTGCTGCTGTCGGCCAGGGTGAGCGTGAGTTCCACCGGCATGACCTGCGGGCCGAGATTATTCAGCGTGATGGAGACGTCATTCGCGCCCGACGAGTCAGGAGTCTGCTGGACCCCGGCAATGGCCTGATCCAGGCCGGATGCTGAATAGAACCACCCCTTCCAGAACCAGCTCAGGTCCCGGCCGGACATGTCGTCCATGGTCCGGAAGAAATCGGCCGGCGTCGGGTGCTTGAACGCCCAGCGCCGGGTGTACTCGGCGAAGGCCTTGTCAAACACTTCGGCGCCCAGCACATGATTCCGGAGCGCCAGCAGCGCGATCGACGGCTTCACGTAGGCGAGTTCACCCAGATTGTCGTTGTTGCGATAGCGGTTGGCGGCCGTCATGATCGGCTGCGCCGTCGCCTGCTGGTCCAGCTGCAGGACGAACTGCTCCTCGCCGGCGCGGACCCGCGAGTCATCGCGCTTGAAGTAGTCCTCTTCCGAGAACGTGTTGATGAAGGTGTTGAAGCCTTCGTCCATCCAGGCATAGAGACGCTCGTTCGACCCGACCACCATTGGGTACCACATGTGACCGATCTCGTGCGTCACCACGTTGTAGAGATCTTCCCGGGAGTCGCTGTGGGTTTCCATGGCGACCATCGGGTACTCCATGCCGGAGATGGGTCCCTCGACCGCGGAGATTTGCGGGTAGGGATACGGCAGCCAGCGCTTGCTGTATTCCTCGATGGAGAAGGCGGCCATCCTGGCCGCTTCCTGCCAGAGGTCCTGCGCGCCGGGCCGGTAGTAGGCAAAGGCATAATGACCGTCATAGCCCTTGCCGTCCCAGAGGTACTCGGGCGAAGCGGCCCAGGCTACGTCCCGCACGTTCCTGGCCGAGAAGCGCCAGGTGAGCGTGCCGGTGGCCTTCGGACGAGCTGAGCCGTTGGCAAGCTCCGCTTCGGTCACGATGTGCACGGTGGTGTCGCTGGTGCGCGCTGCGGCCAGCCGAGCGCGAGTCGGTGCCGTGAGCACCTCCGTGGGGTTGGTCACGAGCCCCGTTCCCGCGACGATGTAGCCGGCCGGCACGGTCACGGCATAGTCGAAATCGCCATACTCGAGGTAGAACTCGCCCTGTCCCTGGTACTGGTCGGTGTTCCAGCCCCGCACGTCGTCGTATACGGCGAGCCGGGGATACCACTGCGCCAGTTCGTAGAGACTGCCGTCGCGTCCCATCCGGTCCGCGCCGTGCTCCGGAATGTTGAAGGCAAAATCGAGGGAGATGATGGTAGTGGCTCCGGGCGCCAGCTCCGAGGCGAGCTCGACGAACATCATGGTGTCGTCGACGCGCCCGCTCAGTGGGTTGCCGGCCGGCGCCTTGCCCTTGGCCGGCGCCGGGGCGCTCTGGGTCATGTTGGTGACCACGAAGCCGCCGTCAAAGTTCCGGCCGCCGAAGCGGGAGCCCGCCGGAAAGAGCAGCGAGCCGGTGGAACCGCGCTTGAAGAGATTCTGGTCCAGCTGCATGTAGATGTGACGCAGCGGGAGCGGCGAATTGTTCTGGTAGGTGATCCGTTCGTGGCCCGAGAGTCGCTTGGCCGCGGTGTCGAGCGTAGCGGTAATGTTGTATGAGACTCTCTGTTGCCAGTACTTCGGCCCGGGCCGTCCGTCTGCTGTCCGGATCAGGTCGCCCGGCCGCAAGTTCAAATGGGCGAACACGCCAGTATCGAGTACGGCGGCGTGGATTCTCGGCGACGCAGTGGCGGGCGGGCGCTGCTGGGCACCGGCCGCGGCAGCGAACAGCAAGGCGATGCCGGTTAGAGCGGTAGTGCGCATACATCCTTCCAGGATAGGCCGTGCTCCGGGTGCGCGGCCAGCTCAGCTCAGAGGCGGGGCAGGGTAACCCCCTGCTGTCCCTGATACTTCCCCTTCTTGTCCCGGTAGCTGGTTTCGCAGATGTCGTCGTCGTCCGCCTCGAAGAACAGCACCTGGCAGATGCCCTCGTTGGCATAGATTCGCGCGGGCAGCGGGGTGGTGTTGCTGATCTCCAGCGTGACGTGGCCCTCCCACTCGGGCTCGAATGGCGTCACGTTGGTAATGATGCCACAGCGCGCATAGGTGGACTTGCCCACGCAAATGGTGAGCACATTTCTCGGGATTCGGAAGTACTCCACCGACCGTGCCAGGGCAAAGCTGTTGGGCGGCACGATGCAGATATCACCCTCGAATTCCACGAAACTGCGGGCGTCAAACTCCTTTGGGTCGACCACCGCGGAGAGCACATTGGTGAAGATCTTGAATTCGGGGGCCACCCGCATGTCGTAGCCATAGGAGGAGACGCCGTAGGAGATGGCGCGGCGGCCCTTGGCGTCCACGTCCCGGACCTGCTGCTCCTCGAACGGCTCGATCATCCGGTATTCCTGCGCCATTCGGCGGATCCAGCGGTCGGATTTGATGGACATCGGGGTCCTCAGCTC
>DAIMFY010000113.1:0-6761 GCA_036724295.1 Gemmatimonadales bacterium
TGCCCGCCGACGACCTGACCGACCCGGCACCGGCGACGGCGTTCGCGCACCTGGACGCGACGGTGGTGCTCTCGCGCTCCATTGCGGAACTGGGTATTTATCCGGCAGTGGACCCGCTCGACAGCTCGAGCCGCATTCTCGATCCCCAGTTCGTGGGCGAGCGGCACTACGCGGTGGCCATCGGGGTGCAGAACACGCTGCAGCGCTACAAGGCGCTGCAGGATATCATCGCCATTCTTGGCATGGACGAGCTGTCGGAAGAGGACAAGAAGGTCGTGGCGCGGGCGCGCCGCATCCAGCGCTTCCTCTCGCAGCCCTTCCACGTGGCCGAGCAGTTCACCGGCTTCCCCGGCAAGTACGTCCGGCTCGACGAAACTATTGCGAGCTTCGAGCGCGTACTGTCTGGCGAGTTTGATCACCTGCCGGAACAGGCGTTCTACATGCAGGGCGGGATTGACGATGTTGTCAAGCGGGCGCAGGAAATGGCGAGCGCGTGATGCGTGTCACGGTCATCTCGCCCGAGGCGAACATGTTTGATGGACAGGCGGAGTCGGTCGTCGCGCCTGCGTTCGACGGGGAAGTCGGCATCCTGCCGCACCATGCCCCGCTCATGACGCTCCTCGGTGACGGCACGCTCTCCATCCGGCAGGAGGGATCCACCCACCGCTTCCTGGTGCGGGGCGGCTTCCTGCAGGTCGTGGACGAGCAGGTGCGTGTCGTCGCGGAGCACGTTCAAGGAGAAAGTCCGAATGCGTAAGCTGATTGTCGGCATGACCGCTGCGGTCGCTGCGCTGACGCTGGCGGGTTCGGCGGCGGCTCAGGAGACCGGTACGCCGGTGTTCAAGTCGCCCTACCGCACATATACCTCGAGTGAAGTCGGCGCCACGCTCTCCGACCCGGGTGGGGCGGGCTGGGGCCTGGAAGGTTTCTATGGCTACGGCCATGACCGCTGGGATATCGGCCTGCGGGGCGGGTTCGTCGACCAGCCGGACGGCGGCAACACCCGCGTCCTCGCGGGCGTGAGCGCGCGGACCCGCGTGCTGCAGTCGTCGGAGAGCTTCCCGCTGGATGGAGCGCTCACGCTGGGCGCCGGCCTCAATTTCAATGACGGAACCTACGCCTTCATCCCGATCGGCATCTCGCTCGGGCGCCGCGTCCTGCTGGAAAACTCGGACGTCACGTTCGTGCCCTACGTCCATCCGGTAATGATCCCGGCGTTTGGCAACAACATCGGCGGCGACAGCGATTCCGATATTTTCTTCGCGCTGGGCCTGGGCGTGGACATCAAGTTCACCAACTCGATCGACGTCCGCGTCGCCGGGGCGCTCGGCGACTCGCCGTGGGATGGCGTGTCGGTCGGCCTCGCCTTCATCCACTAAAGGTCGATCGGTCGAGCCGTCCGGGCCGACCGCGACTGTCGTGAGCCAATGCGCATCGGAAGGCTTATCCCGGTGCGCATTGTCATGTCCTGCCCTTGCATCGCTCTCGGCCTCCGCTAGCTTCCGCGGGTCCGTGTACCAGGTGCTTCCGGAATGAGGTTGTCATGAAACACGCGCTTCGTCGCACCGCAGTGCCGCTCATGCTCCTGTTGATCACTGCTGGCGAGGCGTCTGCCCAGGCGGCGGGCCTGCCGGTGGTCAACAGCGGCATCGTGAACGGCATCGGCCTCGCGCTCGACGTCGGCATCCCCAATAACGTGGCGGGCAGCGGGTGGGCTACCGGCGCCACCGTCAAGGCAGGCTTCGGCGTGCTGGGCGTCACCGGCACTGTCTCCCGGCTCGACCCCAGCGCCGGCGATGCCGTGTGGTCGGGCGGCGCCACGGCCAACATGAAAGTGTTCGGCGGGCCGCTGGTGCCGATCGCCGTCACGCTGCAGGGCGGGGCGGGGTACGTGGCGCCCGAGTTCCGTTGCCTCACGCCTGGTGCCTGTGACATCAACGAATGGCATTTCCCGGCCGGGCTCGGCATTTCCTTCACCGTTCCCAATCCGGCGCTCGCCATCAAGCCGTGGATCGCCCCGCGGGTGGACATCGTGCGCACCTCACAGGCGGGCCAGGACGCCACCTCCGATGTCGGTCCCGGCATCAGTGGCGGCATCGAGCTCAACCTGCTCAACGGCATGGGCTTCCACGTGGCCTACGACTGGGCCAAGCACGATGCCGCCAAGTCGGGCATCTTCGCGGCCGGCTTTCACTACACCTTCCGGGTGCCCGGTCTTTGAGAATCTCTGTTCGCCCGGCCGCGTTCGCCGTCGTCCTGCTCATGGCGACCGCCTGCGCCCAGACCTTTGACGCCACCACCCTCGGCGTGCCCGCCAACATGGCGTCCTCGGCGGCGGTTCCCGACAGCGGCGCCGCGTTCGAGGTATCGTCCCACGCCATGTTCGCCCTCTGGGGATTGTTTCCGGTCAAGCAGCCATCGGTCGAGAAGGCGCTCGCCGGACAGCTGGTCGGCGGCAAGCGCATCGAGAATGTCCGCATCAAGGTGCGCAGCAGCGTCACCGATGTGCTGCTCACCATCCTCACTGCCGGCATCATCGTGCCTCGGTCGGTGACGGTCGAGGGGACAGTCGTCGGTCCCTGATCGCCGGTCATGACATCCTATTGGCGGCTGTCCCGCGCCCCGCGTTACAGTCTCCTCTTTGCGCTGCCACTGCTCGTCCTGTACGAGGTGGCAGCGTTTCTCTTGTCGGGCGATACCATCGCCGGTGTCCGGAACGGCGCCGACGTCCTGCTCAAGAGCCTTTTCGTCAGCCTGGGAGGCCAGCGCGGGCTGGTGCTGTTCGACATCCTGCTGCTCGGTGTCGGCGCCGCGTTCATCCTGCGCGATCGCCGTCGTCATCCCGGGCCAATGCAGGGCAGGGTCTTTCTCGGCATGCTCGGCGAGTCGGTGCTGGGGGGACTTGTCTTCGGTGGCATCGCCGGCGTGCTCACGGCGCTCCTGCTCCGTGGCGTCCCGCACCTTGTGCTGGGACCGCTCGAAAGCCTCAGCCTCCCGACGCAGTTGACTGTCGCACTCGGGGCCGGGATCTACGAGGAGCTGCTGTTCCGGGTCATGCTGGTTGGCGGCCTCGCGCTCTTCGGGCGCCGGGTCCTCGGCTGGCGACCGGCGGCCGCCGGTGTCCTGGCGGCGACACTCGGCGCCGTCGTCTTTTCCGCGTTTCATTACATCGGCGCCTACGGCGATCCGTTCACACTGCCCAGCTTTGTCTTTCGCCTCATAGCCGGCCTGCTCTTCAGCGCCATGTATCTGCTGCGCGGATTCGGGATCACGGCCTGGACCCATGCGCTCTATGACGTGTTCCTGCTGGTGGCGATGGGGAGATGAGCTGTGAGCTGTGCGGTGGAGGGATTAGCTTGGATGAAACGCCGCAGGCTTGCAGCTCTCAGCTCCGAGGAGCCGGTCCATGAAGCGCATACGTCCCACAACTCATCCTGTTCGCACCTTCGGCCTCTGGGCGCTGGGTAGCGCGGTGGCCTACCTGATCATCCGGGAGTTGACCACGGTAACCAGCCGAGGGGCGGTCACGGCCGCCGGCCCGACAACCCCATCGACGCTCATGCCTTCCTGCAAGCGGGACATCGACCGCGACAACGGCAACCCGGAAGACCAGCTGGATGCGGCGATAGACGCAACATTCCCGGCGAGCGATCCGATCGCGATGCAGTTCGAGTGACAGGTCGTCAGTCATCAGTCATCGGTCGTCGCACGTAGCGATGACTGATGGCCGGCGACTGACTACCTATTTCGTCCGCTCCGCAATAATCGAATCGAGAATCGGCCTGAAGACCTCGATCGGCTGGGCACCCACCAGCAGTCCACCCTCGATGTAAAATGACGGAGTTGCATTGGCGCCGGTGCGTGCCGATGCCACCGCCTCAGCCTCGACCGCCGAGGCGACAGTGGAATCGGACAGACAAGCGAGCGTCGCCTGCCGATCCATCCCCACCGAGTCCGCCAGCCCCAGTAACACGCTCTCCGGGTTCTTGAGCGGTCCCCACGTTTTCTGGGCGCGGAACAGCAGGTCGTGCAGCGGCCAGAACTTCCGTTGTCTCGCGGCGCAGAGTCCCAGTTCGGCTGCCGGAAGCGCGTTGGGGTGGATCTCGGTGATGGGAAAATTGATGAACACGTAGCGGAGCTTGCCGGTCTCGACATACTCGCGCTTCAGGATCGGAAAGGTCTCGAGCGCATGCCGCTGGCAGAAAGGGCACTGGAAGTCCGACATCTCATAGATCGTGACCGGAGCATCCCGGCGTCCCAGCATCCGGGCATCGCGGGGATTTCCGGTATCAGCGACTGCCGGCGCCGGCGTCGGTGCGGCCATCTCCGCCGCAGTGTCGGGCGGTGCCTGGCGAGCCGGCGGGACCGAACAGGCCGGAGCGAGCAGCAGGGCGAGGAGCAGAGGTCGGAGGAGCATGGGGGCACGGGTTAGGGGCTTGGGGCTTGGGGCTTGGGGCTCAGGAGCCATCTTGGACAGGCCTTCAGCTTTCAGCCTTCAGCCCCAAGCCCCCTCTATCGCGACCGATGCTGGCCCGACTTGTCATCCAGCCGCACCGTGTCGCTCTCGACTCGAACATTCCAGTACCAGATCCGGTTCGGGTCGAGCGGGTCCCAGGAGCTCGCGCTGACCCACCAGCCACCCGGCAAGGGCCGGAGGGTAAGCGTCGTGGTGCCACGGGCGTCCGTGGTATCGCTGACGGGCTTGCCACCGGTGGTATCCATCAGCGCCTTGGCCCGGCTGTCGAACCCCCGGTAGGTGCTATCTTCCCAGCGGGACACCGCGGCGCGCAACGAATCGATCGGGCCGCCGACGGCATCCCGCGCCTTGCTCAGTGCTTCCCTGGCTGTTGCAACCTGGGCCTCGGCGTTATCCAGCGCGGACTGCGGCAGCTGTCCCTTGGAAACTGAGTCGCTCACCGCGGCCCGTCGCCGGTCGGCACGGAAATAGTCGAGAAACGGGCCGCGGAAGGTGTCGTAGAGGGAGTCCAGCCGCCCTACGTGCGGCCGGGAGCCACCGTGCTCCCGCTCCATCGCCTGCACCAGGCTGTCCCGGTCAAAAGGCAGGGCAGTGACCGTTACGCCCCGGAGTGGGGTCGGCGTGCCCTCCAGGTCCGGGATCTCGACCTGGACGGTGACATATCTCGGGCCTTCACAGCCGAGGAGCGCGAGCGCAAGAAGGAGGAGCGTTGGTCGGAGCACGACGGAAAGCTACCGCGGCCCTGGTGCTGCTACAACTTGTTGCCACCACGTCCCATGCCCAGTCGGGCGTGGATCAGTACGTGCCCGCCCAGCCCACCGGCTTCGTGAGTGATTTTGCCGGGGTTGTCGACGCGGGTAGCAGCGCTCACATGACCGACCTGATCGAGCGCCTGCGCGGGACCACCCACAGCGAAATCGCCGTCGTCACCCTCCCCACGATCGGTGACCGGGACGAGGCCGAAGTCGCGCTCGCCATCGGCCGGAAGTGGGGGGTCGGTTTTCAGGGCGCCGCCGGGGATACCGCCCGGAACAGGGGGATCGTCCTGCTGCTCGTGCCTCGGCAGAATGGCCAGCCTGGCACCGGCCATATCCGGATTGAAGTGGGCCAGGGGCTGGAAGGCATTGTCACCGACGCCATGGCTGGCCGGATCCGTGACGACGTCATGGGGCCCTTCCTGGCGAAGGAGCAATACGGCCCGGGCCTGGCTGCCGGGGTCGAGGCGCTGGCCTCGCTCATTGCCCGAGCCTCCGGCGTGAGTGATTCCACCCTGACAGCGTGGAATCCGGACCAGTTGCGCGGTGGCGGTGGCGACTCCGGTTCCATCGTGCGCTACCTCCCGCTCGCGCTCTTCATCCTGTTCGTCTTCGTCCTGCCCATGTTCTCGCGAGGGAAGCGGCGTGGGCGGGGGATATATTGGGGTGGCCCCTGGATCGGCGGCGGCTGGGGCGGCGGGGGTGGCTGGGGTGGTGGGGGAGGCGGCTTTGGTGGGGGCGGGTTCGGGGGCTTTGGTGGGGGTGGTGGCTTCGGCGGTGGTGGCGCAGGAGGGCGCTTCTGATGCACCAGGCGGTGACGAACACGGTAAACGACTTTCTCGCCTCGGCGGATGCTACGCTGCCGGCCGGCTACAGCGCCGTGCTCTACGGCTCGGCAGCCCGGGGCGACTACGTCAAGGGACGAAGCGACGTCAACCTCATGGTCATCGCCGAGACGGCGGGCTTCTCGCTGCTCCGCGCGCTGGGCCCGGCGTTGCGCCGCTGGCGCGCGGCGTCGTATGAGCCACCGCTGCTCTTCACCCGCGCCGAATGGGAGCGTGCCACCGATGTCTTTCCCATCGAGATCACGGACATGAAGCACGGCTATGAGCTGCTGCGTGGCAGTGACCCGATCACGCAGGTGAGCGTGAGCCCGGCAGACCTGCGCCAGGCGCTCGAGGGTGAATTCCGTGGCAAGCTGATGCGGATGCGCCAGGCATACGCCACCTTTGGCGACGAGGAAAAGGATCTCACGCCGCTGGCGCTGAGTTCGCTCTCCTCGATCCTCGTGCTCTTCCGTGCCATGCTGTCGCTGGATGCCTGTGGGGCGGATGGGAGCGCCGCCGGGGCCGTGGAGGAGGCGGCGCGCGTGGCAGACTTTCCGCCGGAGGCCCTGCTCGAGATCGTGCGGAACCGCGATGCCGGCAACTGGCGCTGCAGCTCGGCAACCTTCGAGGGCTATGTGACGGCCGTGGCGCGCGCCGCGCACCACGTGGATCAACTTCAGACTGGAGAGTAGTGAATGAAGC
>DAIMFY010000114.1:0-1261 GCA_036724295.1 Gemmatimonadales bacterium
GCTTCTCCAAGCGCCCGGAGCAGAATATCTTGCTCGCCGACCAGCTTTCGGCGCTGGCGGCGCTGGGCCTGCCGGTGCTGGTGGGTCCGTCGCGCAAGCGATTCCTGGGTGTCATCAGCGGCGCCGATGTGGAAGGGCGCGATCACGTGAGCGCGGTGTTCTGCGCGCTCTGCCTCGAGCGAGGCGCGCGGCTCTTCCGGGTCCATGATGTGACGCTGGCGCGTGACGCCCTGCGGCTCGCACAGGCATTCGGAGGCACGTCTCCCGAAGCATGACCACCGCTGACGATTTCCGGCCGCCCTACGGCTCGGCACTGCTGGTGACCCTGGCCGTGTTTGCGGTCTACCTCCTCACGCTCGCTCCCACGGTCACCTTCTGGGATGCCGGCGAATTCATCGCCGCCTCGAAGATCCTGGGCATTCCGCATCCGCCCGGCACGCCGTTGTTCGTCCTCATCGCGCACGTATGGGCCACGCTCCTTCCCATCGGGGAATGGGCCTTTCGCACCAACATGCTGAGCGCGCTGCTCAGCGCGGTCGGTGCCGGATTCTTCTTCCTCGTGGTGCACGAGTCGCTCCGCTCGATGCTGCGCGAGCTTCCGGCGGACCAGGCACGCTGGCTGGCGCTTGCTGGTGGCGCCGCCGCGGCGTGCGCCGGTGCGTTCACGTTCACCAACTGGCAGAACTCCAACGAGACCGAAGTGTACGCCGTGGCCACCATGACCATCGGCGCCATCGCGTGGCTCTGCCAGGTGTGGCGACGGCGGCGGGGAACGCCGACGGCGCGCCGGATCCTGCTGCTGATCATCTACCTCGGCGGCATCTCGATCAGCAACCACCTGCTCGCCCTTCTCTCCGGGCCGGCCGTCATCGTCTTCCTCTGGGCCACTCTCCGGAGCGAGCCGGCCGCCGATCCGGTGGAACGGCGGCGCGAATGGGCCGAGCTCGCCGTGGTAACCGGCGTCTGGGCGCTGCTCATCGGTTCAGGTCTCGGCAACGTCACCCTTACCGCCATCGGATTCGTCTGCTTTGCGGCGGCGTTGCTGTTCGCGGGCCTCTCGAACGCGCTGGCCTTCGGACTGCTGGCGTTCGTCATTGCCGCCATCGGGATCACGCCCTACCTCTACCTGTTCATTCGGTCCGGTCAGCACCCGATGCTGAACGAGGCGGCACCGGATACGTGGAACGCGCTGCTCGCTGTCATCCGGCGGGCCCAGTATCCGGTGCGAACCCCGCTGGATGATCCAACGGTCTATCATGGG
>DAIMFY010000114.1:1271-6678 GCA_036724295.1 Gemmatimonadales bacterium
ATCATGGGCACTGCAATCCAGGCCGCTCGCTCCAGATCATCGGGCTCCAGATCGTCAATTACGTGCAGTATTTCGACTGGCAGTGGGCCAGGAGCCTCGGGGCGACTCTGTCGGCCCTGCCGCTGCGCACTTTCGTCACGCTCGGGTTCTGCTGGCTCGGCATCACCGGGTTCGTGCAGCAGCGGCGAGCCAACCGGCCCGCGTGGTGGCTGTTGTTCGCCCTCTTCATCGTGACCGGCATCGGCCTCATGGCGTACATGAACTTCAAGCCCGGGTTCAGCGTCGGCTATGCGCAGTTCCCCAACGCCGATGACCATGAGGTGCGCGAGCGGGACTACTTCTTCGTGGTGAGCTTCGTGGTCTGGGGCCTCTGGGCCGGCATGGGGCTCAGTGTCGTGGCGCAGCGCCTCTGGCGTCGTCGCCCTTCGCTCCCGCGCCCACTGGCGAGTGCCGTGCTGCTCGTTGCGCTCATCCCGCTGCTGCTCAACTGGACATCGGCGTCCCGCCGGCATGGCAAGGATGCCCGCCTCGCGGCGGACTTCGCCTATGACCTGCTCAACTCGGCCCCGCCCTATGGCATCCTCGTCACGTATGGCGACAACGACACCTTCCCGCTCTGGTGGGCACAGGAAGTCGAAGGAATCCGGCGCGACGTCACGGTGGTCTGCCTGGCGCTCGGGCAGACCGACTGGTACATGCGCCAGCTGCGCGACAACCCGGTGCGCGAGCTCGACCGCGCCTCGCTTCCCGCAATTTGGCAGAACGCGCCCGCCAATCGGCCTACCTGGCCGCTGCACACGATGACGGACAGCCAGATCGAGCAGGCGGGTATTCCGGTCCAGCTTCCCCAGGCGCTCTCGGTGGACTTCGGCGCTTTCTCACACGTCTATCCGCAGGGCACTGTCTTCTACCCCAACGACCTGCTGGTCATCCGGATGCTGCAGCAGAACCTCGGCCGCCGGCCCATCTACTGGTCGATTACCGCCGGACGTTCGTTCGGGGGACTGGGGGATCACGCGCTGCAGCGCGGGCTCGCCTTTGTAATCCTTCCAGCGCCGCCGGATTCGACGGCGCCCGGGATCAGCAAGGGCGTGATCGGCTCCTGGGCGCTGGATGTCCCCATGACAGATTCGCTCGCGTGGCACACCTATCGCTACGCCCGCCTGCTGGAGGGCGAGCCGGCGGTGCTCGACCCGTCGGTGCAGGTGCAGGCGCGCGCGCTGTCGTATCCGTTCACCGCCCTTGGCTTCGCCTATGCCGAAGCGGGAGACGCTGCACGCGCGCTCGCCAATCTCGAGCGTGCGAGCCAGCTGGCCGACGACCCCGCCGTCAAGGCGGCGTATGACCAGATGCGGGCGCGCGCCTTCGAGGGAAAGCCGGATAGCCAGTAGCTGGCCGCTGGCGACCGGCAGCCTTCAATCCCACCACCCAATCCGCTAAATTCTAGGGCTATGGATTTCGAGCCCCTCGGCGAACGCCTCCGCGTGGTGCGAGAGGAAATCGCCGTGCGCCAGGCACGCGGGGGCTGGCAGCATCCGGTCCGGGTCATTGCGGTCACCAAGACGTTCGGGGCCGAGGCGGTGCACGCCGCGGTGCGCGAAGGGCTCGACGCGGTGGGTGAGAACCGGGTGCAGGAAGCGCTGGCCAAGCAGGCCGAAACGGCAGCGGTTGCGGTCGAGTGGCACCTGATCGGGACGCTGCAGCGGAACAAGGTGCGCCAGGTTGCCGGACACTTTGCGCTCATTCACTCGGTGGACCGCGCCGAGCTGGCTGAGGAGATCAGCCGCCGTGCCGGCTCGAAACCGCAGGATGTGCTGGTGCAGGTGAACTGCTCCGCGGAGCCGCAGAAGGGCGGGGTCGAGCCGGCGGAACTGCCAGGGCTGCTGGATCACCTGCGGACGCTCGACGGCATTCGGATGCGCGGCCTGATGACGATGGCCGCTGCCGACGCAGCCGAGCCCCAGCAGCGACAGACCTTTGCCTTGTTGCGATCGCTTCGCGACCAGGGTCGAGCCGCCGGGCATTTCCTGCCGGAGCTCTCCATGGGCATGTCGGGCGATTTCCCGGCCGCCGTGGAAGAAGGCGCGACCATGCTGCGCCTCGGCACCATCCTCTTCGGAGGTCGCCAGCTGTAGCATGCACGCGGGCCTGGTGTGGTCCGCTCACCCACAGCACGGAGCACGCTGCGCGATGGTTTTTCGGCCCTGGCCAGAGGGAAGTGCCAGCCAGCTCGAGCAGGACATGCTCGGAGCCTGGCGGGCCGAAGGCCTGTTCCGGAAAACGCTTGATGCCACGCGTGAGGGCAAGCCCTTTGTCTTCTTCGAGGGTCCGCCCACCGCGAACGGGCGCCCGGGCATCCACCACGTTTTCTCCCGCAGCATCAAGGACCTGATCTGCCGGTTCCAGACGATGCAGGGCCGGTCGGTCACGCGGATCGCGGGCTGGGATACCCACGGGCTGCCGGTGGAAATCGAGATCGAGAAGGAACTCAAGCTTTCCGGCAAGAAGGCCATCGAGGAGTTCGGCGTGGCCGAGTTCAATCGGCGCGCGCGTGCCTCGGTGTTCAAGTACAAGGAAGACTGGGAAGCGCTGAGCGACCGGATCGGCTACTGGCTCGACTACGAGCATCCGTACGTGACGTACCACAAGGAGTACGTCGAAACCGTCTGGTGGCTCCTGCACCGGCTGCATGAGCGGAAGCTGCTCTACCGTGGCCATCGGGTGCTGCCGTACTGCCCGCGATGCGGCACCGTGCTCTCCAGCCACGAGCTGGCGCTCGGCTACGAGGATGTCACCACCAACTCCGTCTACGTGACGTTCCCGCTGGCTGACGGCAGCGGCAGGGAACTGCTGGTCTGGACCACGACTCCGTGGACCCTGCTGTCCAACGTGGCCGTCGCGGTCCATCCCGACCTCGAGTACGGCGAATATCACGTTGGCGACCGGGTGCTGATCCTTGCCGTGGCGCGCGATGCGCTCCCCAGCTCGTCGGCGAAGGGCGCACCGGCCTTCCAGGAGATCGGTCCTGCGCGCACTTACACCGGGCAGCACCTGGTCGGCCTGCGCTATACCCGGCCCATTGACGTCGTCCCGTTGCCAGACGACCGCGTGTCGTGTGTCGTGGTGCCGGCCGGCTTCGTGTCAGCGGAGGACGGTTCCGGGCTGGTGCACATGGCGCCGGCCTTCGGTGCGGACGACCACGCCGCGGGCCGGGAGCACGGGCTCGCGCTGGTGCGCCCAGTTGCGGCGGACGGCACCTTCGAGGGCACCAGCTGGCCCGAAGTGGAAGGCCGGCTCGTCACCGCCCGGGAAACCAACGACATCATCATCCAGCGCCTCAAGGCGACCGGGCGCTGGCACCTGACGGTGCCGTACGCCCACAGCTATCCCCACTGCTGGCGCTGCCGCAGTCCACTCATCTACTACGCGCGCGACAGCTGGTTCGTGCGCACGTCGGTGGTGAAGGAGCGGATGCTGGAGTTCAACGGCCAGGTGGACTGGCACCCGCCCGAGGTGGGCGCCGGCCGCTTTGGTGCGTGGCTGGAGAACAACGTGGACTGGGCCTTGTCGCGGGACCGTTACTGGGGCACCCCGCTGCCGGTCTGGGTCTGCGACCAGGACGAGGAGCACGTCGAGGTCATCGGCTCCTTCGCCGCGCTCGCTGAACGGCACGGCGGCGCACTGCCGGCCGACTTCGATCCACACAAGCCGCAGGTGGATGCGTTCGCCTGGCCCTGCCAGTGCGGCGGGACCATGCGGCGGACGCCCGAGGTGATCGACACGTGGTTTGATTCCGGCTCGATGCCCTATGCGCAGTGGCACTATCCCTTCGAGCACCGCGAGGAGTTCGAGCGGCATTTTCCGGCCGATTTCATCTGCGAAGGGGTCGACCAGACGCGAGGCTGGTTCTATTCGCTCCTGGCGATTGCCACCGCGGCATTTGACCGGCCGGTCTACCGGCACGTGATCGTGAACGAGATGGTGCTCGACGCGCAGGGGCAGAAAATGTCGAAGAGCCGCGGCAATATCGTCGAGCCGTGGGCCGTGGTGAACGAGTTCGGGGCCGACGCCGTGCGGCTCTACCTGCTGGCGTCAAGCCAGGTCTGGCTGCCCAAGCGCTTCGATGCGCGCGCCATTCCCGACGTGGTCGGCGGATTCCTCAATACGCTGCGCAACACGTACGAGTTTTTCCGCCGGTATGCTGGGCACGAGGTTCCCGAGGCCGCAGCTGAGGAGCAGCGCGCTGATCGCTGGATCCGGAGCCGGCTGGCGGCGACCGTCGCGACCGTGCGGTCGGCGTGGGATGCCTACGATGTCACCACCGGAACCCGCGCCATCATGGATTTCGTGGTGGACGACCTGAGCAACTGGTACGTGCGCACCAACCGGGCGCGCTACTGGGCCCCCGATCGCGAGCCTGATGGCGCGGCGGTGGCCACGCTTCACGCTGTGCTGGTCGCGGTCGCGCGGCTGCTCGCGCCTGCCGCGCCGTTTGCATCGGACTGGCTGCACCGGGCGCTTGCGGGAACCTCGGTCCACCTGGCGCCGTTTCCGGAGCCGGCCGAGCGCGACGAGGCACTTGAGCGCGCCATGGACGCGGTTCGCCGGCTGGCAACGCTTGCCCGTGCGGCACGCGAAGCGGGCGACCTCCGCGTCCGCCAGCCGCTCGCGCGCATGCAGGTGGCCGTGCCGGCTGCCGTGCGCGGCGAGGATTTCGATGCCCTGCTGCCGCTGCTCGCGTCCGAAGTGAACGTGAAGCAGGTGGACGTCGTGGAGTCCGATACCGAGCTGGTGCGGCTGCGGGCCAGGCCCAATTTCCGTGCCCTTGGCAAGCGCTTCGGCAAGCGCACGCCGGAAGTTGCCAAGGCGGTGGCGGCGCTCGAAGCCGACGCGCTGCGGGTGCTGGAGTCAGGCGCGACAGCGGCCATGCTGCTGGACGGCGAGACGCTCACCATCGAGCCCGACGATCTCACGGTCGAGCGCGAAGTGGCCAGCGACTGGCTGGTGCAGAGCGCCGGCCCCTTTGTCGCAGCCCTCGACCCGGTGCTGGACGACGGGCTCCGCGCTGAGGGGCTGGCGCGCGAAATGGTGAACCGGGTGCAGCGGCTGCGGAAGGAAGCAGGCCTCGAATACACCTCGCGGATTGCCCTCTATCTGGACGGCGATGCCGCCGTCCTCGACGCCCTGCGTTCCCACGCCGGTACCATCGGGGAGGAAACGCTGGCGCGACGGCTGGACTTCGGTGCCCGCGCGCCGAAGCCCGATTTGGAGCAGCGCGTCCAGCTCGACGACGCGACGCTCATGGTAGGACTCACGCGGTATGAGCTGCCGGACGGTCGCTCCGACCCCCAACCAGTGGATGCAGCATGAACAAGAAGCAACTGGCGCATCTTGAGAAGCGACTCCT
>DAIMFY010000115.1:0-5097 GCA_036724295.1 Gemmatimonadales bacterium
CGGCTGCCGGCATCGGCGCGATCATACAACCCGGCGGCTCCATCCGCGACACCGAAGTCATCGCCGCCGCAGACCGGCACGGGATGACAATGGTCATGACAGGTGTGAGGCAGTTTCGGCACTAAAGGCATGAGGCATGGGGCATGCGATCCCATGCCTCACGCCCCATGCCTCATGCCATCCTTTTCGGAGAACAAGTGACAGCTGACCCCCAATTGGACACCCGCCGCCCGCCCTACCTCTGGGCCACCGTTCTTGGCGTGATCATCCTTGCGATCTACGTCGCGACGCTGTCGCCCACAACGGCGTTCTGGGACACCTCGGAATACATCGCGGCCGCCAAGGTGCTCGGCATTCCGCACCCGCCCGGCAATCCGCTCTTCACCCTCCTCGCGCATGTGTGGGGGCTGCTGCCGCTGGCCGCGGAATATGCGGCGCGCATCAACCTGTTCGCCGCCGTCACCAGCGCCGGTGCGGCGGCGTTCTGGTTCCTGGTCGCGGAGCGCTGGCTCGAGTCGGTCGTGCCGGCACGGTGGGTGCGGCTAGGGGCCGCGGCTGCCGGGACACTGGTGGGCGCGCTGAGCTGGACGGTGTGGAACCAGTCGGTGGTGAATGAGAAGGTGTACACGGTCTCGCTCCTTTTCATCGCGTCGGTCGCCTGGCTCACGGTACGCTGGGCCGACCTCCAGCCTGGCCCACGCCGAGACCGCCAGCTGGTCCTGATTGCCTACCTGCTTGCACTCACCACCACGAACCACATGATGGGCGTGCTCGCCATCTCGCTGGTCGGCATTTACGTCGTCTTCACCGACTGGCGCAGCCTGCTCAAGCCGCAGCTGCTGGTCGCCATTGTGGTGGCCCTCGTCATAGGCATCTCGCTCAACTACATCTACCTGCCAATGCGGGCCGGGCAATACCCGCCCATCAACGAGGGTGAGCCGGTCGGCTTCTTCAGCCAGGCGCTCAAGGACGTGCTGAACCGGGTGCAATACGGCAAGCCGTCCGTCACGCAGCGCCAGGCGGACCTGCTTTCCCAGATCGGCAATTACTGGCAGTACTTCGGCTGGCAGTTTGCCCGCGACTGGCAGCCGGTGCGCCAGATCGCCACCGCGGTCTTTGCGATCACCGGACTCGCAGGGCTCTGGACCCTCATCCGCCGCCAGCGCGTGGCGGGCTGGGCCGCGGCGGCACTGCTGTTCACGCTGACGTTCGCGCTCATCTACTACCTCAACTTCAAGTACGGATTCTCCTATCACCCGCAGGAGGATCTCTCCCGTGAGGTGCGCGAGCGGGACTACTTCTTCATCGCCTCGTTCTCCTTCTTTGGCGTCCTGGTCGCCGTGGGACTCGGCGCATACATGCGGGAGATTGTCGGCTGGCTGGGCGACCGCGCCTCGGGCGCGCGCGCCTGGGCGCTGGCCTCGCCGGTGCTGGCGCTGGGGCTGGTCCCCCTGCTCGGCAACTGGACCACCGCGTCACGCGCGCACGAGACCATGGCCAATGATTTCGCGGTGGACCTGCTCCAGTCCATCGCGCCGTATGGCATTCTCATCACCGCGGGCGACAACGACACCTTCCCGCTCTGGTTTGCCCAGGAGGTGGAGGGCGTCCGGCGTGACGTGACCCTCGCCAACCTCTCGCTCATGAACACCCGCTGGCACCTGCGCCAGATCCAGCGCCGCGAGACGCCCACCTTCGATCCCGAGCGCAGCATCCCGCTCTGGCAGTCGATCGAACAGCCGGGCATGGTGCTTTCCGACTCGGGACGCTCGCCGCTCAGGGGCGTGAACGTCCCCAAGCCGGCGAACGAGGTGCTATCACTCACGCCGGAAGAGCTGAGCGATACGGTGCACCTGCCCGATGTGACGAAGGCGCCCGATGGCGTGGTGCGGGTCGGAGGCGTGGACATCCGCTTTGGCGGCGAGTACCTCCTGCTCCAGGACGTGATGAGCGCCATCCTCATCAAGGACAACCTCGGCAAGCGCCCGATTTACTTCGCCTGGAGTGACGGCGGCTATCCGGACCAGACGCTGGGGCTCAGTGCCTACCTGCAGACCGAGGGCTTCGTCCGCCGGCTGATGCCTGCGCCGATCCAGCCGTCGGATTCCGTCGTGGCGTCGCCCTTCCTCGGCTTCGTGAACGTCAACCGGACCAACGAGCTGATGTGGAACGCGTATCACTGGCAAACGGCGACGCGGGAACGCCCCTTCGGCTGGGTGGATCCGCCGTCGGGAAGCATTCTCCAGCTCTACGCCATCATTTACGGCGGGATGGCTCCCATCCTGGAGCAGCGGGGAGATTCGGTGCTCGGCGCGCGTGCCGATTCAGTGTCGCGCGCGGTGCAGGCGAACCTGACAAAGCATCCTTGAGAGTCGGTCGACGGTCGACGGTCGACAGCCGAACGTAGGCCGTTGACCGTTGACTTGAACCGCAGGCCAAACCGTGCAGCGAAGAATCCTTCCCGTCCTCCTGCTCGCCCTGCCCGCCCTGCTCGCCCTGCTCGCCCCGCGAGTACGGGCCCAGGACAGCAGCATGGTCCTGGCCACCACGACCAGTGTCTATGACACCGGCCTCCTCGATTCCCTGCTGGCCATCTTCGAGCCGGAATCCGGCATTCGTGTGAAGCCAATCGCCGTCGGCTCGGGCGCGGCGCTCGACATGGCTCGGCGCGGCGAAGCCGACGCGGTCCTGGTGCACGACCCTGCCGCTGAAGAGAAGGCCGTGGCCCGCGGTGACCTCGTCGAGCGACGCCGGATCATGCACAACGACTTTCTCCTCGTGGGCCCGCCTGCTGACCCGGCCGGCGCCCGGAATGCGACGATTGAGTCGGCCATGATCCGTATCGCAGGGCACGGGCGATTCATTTCCCGTGGTGACGGATCGGGAACCGAGTCGCGTGAGCGGACGCTGTGGGCTCGCGCGAGCATTGACCCGGATACACTCTCGAGCCGAGCCGAGACGGGCCAGGGCCAGGCCGCCACGCTCTTCGTGGCCAGTGAGCGAGCGGCCTACACGCTCACCGACCGCGGCACCTGGCTCACCCTGCGATCGCGCGTCCAGCTGGAGCCCGTGGTCGAGGGTGATACGGCGCTGCTCAACGTCTACACGGCGTACGTCGTCAATCCTCACCAGCATCCCAAGGCGAGAACGAGTCTCGCGCGCGCCTTTGTCGCCTTCCTGGCATCGCCCCGGGCGCAGGCGCTGATCGGGCGCTTTGGGGTTCAGCGCCTGGGCGGCCAGCTGTTCGTCCCAGACGTCACACATGAGTGATTTCGGTGAAGGGCTGCGCGCGGCCTGGCAGCTGCTCGCCACCGACGCCGAAATCCGCGCCATCATCCTGCGCACACTGGCGATCTCGGCGGCAGCCACCGTCTGTGCGGTGACGCTGGGAGTCCCGGCGGGTTACGCGCTGGCGCGTACCCGCTTCCGTGGCCGGAGCCTGGTGCTAGGGCTGGTGAACACCGGCATGGGCATGCCGCCGGTCGTGGTTGGCCTCATCGTCTGGCTGGTGCTCGCGCGCGGCGGCGTGCTGGGATCGCTCAACCTGCTCTACACGCCACAGGCAATGGTGATTGCGCAGTTTCTCATCGCGCTGCCGCTCGTGGTTGGGTTTACCGCCGCGAGCGTGCAGGCTCTCCCCGCCCGTCTCCCCGAGCTCCTGCAATCACTCGGCGCCACACGTGCGCAGCGGCTCTGGTATCTCTGCCGCGAAGCACGGCTCGGTCTGCTGGCGGCCGTCATGGCGGCGTTTGGCGCTATCATCTCCGAAGTAGGCGCGGCCATGACCGTAGGCGGCAACCTGCGGGGATACACGCGAGTCCTCGCAACCGCCATCGTCACGGTCACGGGCCGCGGCGAGCTGGGCCAGGCGCTGGCACTCGGCCTCATCCTCCTGCTGCTCGCGTTCATGGTCAATCTCATCCTCACGCTGGTGCAGCAGCGCCGTTGATGGATATCTCCATCCGGGGCCTTGTCTTCGAGCGCGACGGTCGCCGAGTCCTGGACCTTCCCGAACTCGACTTCGCCGCCGGCTCTGTGACGGCGTTGCTGGGATCCAATGGCGCCGGCAAGACTACCCTCCTCCGCATCCTGGCTGGGCTCGAGGCTCCGTCGCGCGGCGATGTCGCCCTTGGCGCCGCGCGCTCGGCACGTGAGCGCTCGCTATCCAGTGCGCTGGCATTTCAGGAGCCGGTCTTTCTGCGCGGGTCGGTGCGCCGCAACCTGTTAGTCGGCTTGTCGCTCCGGGGCGTCCCGGCCCACGAGGCCGATACTCGAATCCGCCGAGCCGCGGAGGAGACGGGTGTGGCTGAACTGCTGGACCGGCCGGCGCGCGCCCTTTCCGCGGGGGAATCCCAGCGCGTCAACCTGGCCAGGGCCCTCGCGCTCGAGGCTCCGGTGCTGCTGCTGGATGAGCCGCTTGCGGGCGTGGACCGTCGCACTCGGCAGGCCCTACTTCGCGATCTTCCCCACCTGCTTCGTTCACGCGGAGCGACCACGGTGGTCGTCACCCATGATCGCGAAGAGGCATTTCGCCTGGCGGACCGCATTGCCGTCATGGTGGATGGTCGGGCGGAGCAGACCGGTGCCACGGCAGAGGTGTACGACGCACCCGCCACCGCAGACGTGGCTGAGCTGCTGGGGTATGTCGTGCTGGAACTGGCGGGAGAGCGCGTGGCAGTGCCACCCGGAGGCTTCCGATTGTCACCGGTCGGCGGGGTGGAGCTCGAGCTGCACGTGAGCGACATCGTCACGCTCGCTGATCATCGGCACGTGGTGGGCACAATTGGTGGCGTGCCAATCGAATTCCGGACACGTGCCGAAGATTTCGTTCCGGAGCGAGGTGCCAGGGTTACGGTATGGGTTGATCGGGCGCGACGGCTTGACGGTCAACGGTCAACGGTCGAAGGTCAACGGTCGACCCATGACCCGTGACCCGTGACCCGTGACCCGTGACCCGTGACCCGTGACCCGTGACTCTCGACCTTATACCTTTCTCCCCCGAACAACCAGGCGTGGTGGCCGAGTGGTTTAAGGCAGCGGTCTTGAAAACCGCCGAACGGGAAACCGTTCCGTGAGTTCGAATCTCACCCACGCCGT
>DAIMFY010000115.1:5197-6667 GCA_036724295.1 Gemmatimonadales bacterium
TTGAAAACCGCCGAACGGGAAACCGTTCCGTGAGTTCGAATCTCACCCACGCCGTTGAAGGACGCGAGACACGGGACGCGGGCTCCGTGGGCGATGGTCCCTCGCTCGGGGAGGCAGCCACATGATCACGCTGGAGCGCTTTTCCAGTCTCTCGGATGCCCTCAACCTAAAGCATTGCCTCGAGGCGGAGGGCATCCCGGTGACTCTCGGCGGGGAGTCCCTCGGGGGCATTGTGGGAACGCCGTATTCGGTCAATCTGCTCCACGACGGCGACCTGGAGAGGGCCATGGAGGTCAAGGGTCGAGCGGTCGAGGGGGCCTGACGGGCGCTTGACCCTCTCGACCGCCTCGACTCCTCGACCCCTCGACCGCCCTGACCCCTTGACCATCTCGACCCCCCTTCCCCATCTTCCCGCCCCGAGGAGTCGTGGCCGAGAGGCTGAAGGCGGCGGTTTGCTAAACCGTTATAGGGCCTAAAAGCCCTATCGAGGGTTCGAATCCCTCCGACTCCGTGAGGGCTGAAGGCTACAGGCTGAAGGCTGAAGGCAGTGAACCCCGCCTTTTGCTTTCAGCCTTCAGCTTTCCGCCCCTAGCTTTCAGCCTTCAGCCTCAGGCCTTCAGCTCCCCATGCCCACTCCCCGCGTCCGCTTCGCTCCGTCACCCACCGGCTACCTCCATGTGGGTGGCGCCCGTACCGCGCTCTTCAACTGGCTCTACGCCCGGAAGACTGGCGGCACGTTCGTCCTCCGCATCGAGGACACCGACCGGGAACGCTCCACCGACGCACATACCCAGGTGATTCTCGACGGACTCACCTGGCTCGGCATCACCTGGGACGAGGGGCCCTCCTTCCAGGGTGCCAACCTCGAGCGCCACCAGGCGGACGTGGCAAGGCTCCTGACCGAGGGCAAGGCCTATCGCTGCTTCTGCACCAGAGAGGAGCTCGAGGCCCAGCGCGCCGCCGCCGCCGCGCAGAAGACCGGCTTCCGCTACAACCGGCGCTGTCGCACGGTGAAGCCGGAGGACTCGCTCCGCCGCGCCGAGGCGGGCGAGCCCTTCACCGTGCGGCTCCGCATGCCGGACGACGAGCTGGCGTGGGATGACGCGGTCCATGGCCGCATCAGCTTTCAGGGGCACGATCTCGACGATTTCGTAGTCCTCCGTACCGACGGCACCCCGATCTACAATCTCGCTGTCGTCTCGGATGACATCGCCATGCGGATCACCCACGTGATCCGGGGCGACGATCACGTCTCCAACACCCCCAAGCAGATCGCGCTCTACCGCGCGCTCGGCGCAGCCGAGCCGGTCTTTGCGCACGTACCCATGATCCTGGGCTCCGATGGCAAGAAGCTCTCGAAGCGTCACGGCGCCACCGCCGTGGGCGACTACCAGGATCAGGGCATCTTCCCCGCTGCCATGCGCAACTTCCTGGCGCTCCTCGGCTGGTCCCCGGGCGGCGATCGCGAGA
>DAIMFY010000116.1:0-4722 GCA_036724295.1 Gemmatimonadales bacterium
CGCCAGGTGACGGCGGAAGATGCAGCGATCCAGCTGGCGTATGCCAAGCTCGTCATCGTCGTGCCCGGCTACGGCCTGGCCGTGGCCCAGGCGCAGCATCTGGTGCGCGAGCTCGCGGACCTGATCGAGAAGCGGGGCGGAGAGGTGAAGTACGCCATCCACCCCGTGGCGGGCCGGATGCCAGGCCACATGAACGTGCTGCTGGCCGAAGCCAACGTGCCGTACGACAAGCTGTATGACATGGAGCAGATCAACAGCGAGTTCGAGCGCGCCGACGTGGCGCTCGTCATCGGCGCCAACGATGTGGTCAATCCCGCTGCGCGCAACGACCCGGGCAGCCCCATTTACGGCATGCCGATCCTCAACGCCGATCACGCCCGCAGCGTGATCGTGCTCAAGCGGGGCATGGGCTCAGGTTTTGCTGGCATCGAGAACGAGTTGTTCTACAATCCGCGGACCGCCATGCTGTTCGGTGACGCCAAGGCATCGCTGACGACGCTGGTGTCCGAAATCAAGAATGTGACCTGACCTCGAAGAGAGAGGGAGTTCCATAATGAGACTGACATCAACCGGCTGGGTGGCGCTTGGCGTCCTGGCCTTCACCCCCGCCGGCCTCGCGGCGCAGGCGCTGTGCGGCGGCAAGGTCACGACGCCGCCGGAGGGTGGCTACGCGGAGTACCGGCTGACCCAGGGCAAGAGCGGTGACCAGCAGGTGCGCTTTGCGATTGTGGGGAGCGAGGACCGGGACGGCGCTCGCAAGGTGTGGTTCGAGAACAAGGTGGAGGCGGAGGGGAAGGCGCCCGTGGTTTCGCAGGTGCTGGTGCCGGGCTTTCCGTATGAGCCTTCGGCGGTCGCCGGGGCGGCGTTGCAGCCGGTGTCAGGCCCGCCGATCCGGCTCAATGCACAGCAGTTGGCCCGGCTCCAGCGCGGCCTTCCAGGCCTTCTCGAGGCCATCGTAGACGGCTGCAAGAGCAGCACCCTGGTCGGCACGGAGACGGTCAAGGTCGGCGCGCGCACCATCCGGGCGGAACACTATCGCAACGCTTTGCGCGGTTCGGACATCTGGGTAAGCAGTGAGGTCCCGTTCGGCATCGTGAAGCTCACCGATGGCACCGACCACAGCCGGATGGAACTGACGGCAACCGGCACTGGTGCCAAGTCGTCGTTCAGGAGTGAGACGAGGGCAGGCAGCGGATCCTGAGGGGGCCAGGATCCAGGTCAACTGTTGACCGTCGGGCCTTACCCATGGGAACCGTCTCAGGGCCCGTGATGTTAGAGCGCCTGGTGACGCGGGGCACAACTTCGGCGGGGTGTGGGCTGCAAATTTGACAGTGTCTGGCCGGGAGCAACCGCATCGTCCCGAGCGGTGTCCGGAAACGATGCAACTCGCGTCTCCCGATGGAGTTAGCTAAGCCGTTGATTTTCAGCGTTTTAGCTCGTATATTTGCCAAGTTGTACCATGCTGTACCATGAGTATCGGCTTTGGCGCTTGAATGGGGGCAAAAGCCCCGAGGAGGCGTTCAGCGTGACAATGAGAGGGCGTACCAAGCGTCGTCCCGTTCGGCCGGCTCAGATCGCGCGCGCGGTGGACGAGGGGCGGGAGAGTCTGGATCTGTATCTCGACGAAATCAGCCGGGTACCGCTTCTGACGCGAGAGCAGGAAATGGAACTCGCGCGGAAGGCGTTTCGCGGCAGCGTTGCCGCACAGGAGAAGCTGGCCCGTCACAACGTCCGGTTTGTCGTGTCGGTCGCCAAGAAGTTCCAGAACCGGGGCGTGCCGCTCGTGGACCTGATCGGTGAAGGCAACCTTGGCCTGATGACCGCGGCCCGCAAGTTCGATCCGGACCGGGGCGTCAAGTTCATTTCGTACGCGGTCTGGTGGATTCGCCAGGCGGTGCAGGCGGCCATTGCCCGGCACGGCCGCCCGGTTCGTGTGCCGCTCAACCGTACCGCGGACCTGAGCCGGCTGGGCCGGACCACCACGTTGCTCAAGGACCGGATGGGCCGCATGCCCACCACCGAGGAGCTCGCGCGGGCGACAGGACTCACCGTCGAAGCAGTGCGCAGTCTGAGCGCGCTCAATGCGGAAGCGGTGCGGCTGGACCATCCGACCCGTGACGGCGATGGCAATGAGCGGATGGAGCGCTTCGCGGCCACCGAGCAGGAGAGCACGGACACCAGCACGCTGCAGAACAGCCAGACTTCGGACATCGAAGCGGCGCTGGCTACCCTCCCACCGAGGGACGCCAAGGTCCTGCGGCTCTACTTCGGGCTGGAAGATGGTAACAGTCGCACGCTCGAGGAAATCGGCCGGATGATGGGTGTCACCCGGGAGCGGATCCGCCAGCTGCGTGATCGTGCGCTGCTCCGGCTTCGTGAAGGGGAGACCGGCGAGAAGCTGAAGGATCTGGTGGCGTAGAAGGCTGAAGGCTGTAGGCTGAAAGCTGGGCGGAGGTTCTTCGCTCAGCTTTTTGCTTTCAGCCTTCAGCCTTAAGCTTTCAGCTCCCCTCCAACACCCCACTCGCCTCCACCACACCCGGGCACTCGCCTGGGCGCCGCGCGCGCAGCTCAAGAATGCTGTCGAGCACCAGGTACTGCCGGCTCTCGTACACACTTCCTGAATCGTGCTCTTCCGCCCTGAGACGCACGAATACCCCGGCACCGGTCGTGTCGCGGAGGGCCCGGTACCGGGCCTGAAGCGTGGAATCCTGTACCCGCACGATCGAACTGCCGTCATCGCACGGGAAGAAGACTCCCCGGCCGTCTTCGCCCAGATAGATGCCCTGCACCTCGTGCGAGGCGGGCTGACAGGCTAGTGCAACCAGGAGCAGGGCAGGCACGAGACGGCGCATGGCTGTATGGTCCGGGTGAGTGGGGAAATCCCAAGATAGTGTGAGTCGCTGGTTGCTGGGCTCCGCGATTGAGCCTTTGCAAGGCATCGGGTCGCCTGATGAAGCATATTCCGCGTCTCCGTTGGCAATACTGATCGCCAGGTTTTCATGCTTTCGTGCGAGCCAGTGGACGTCGGATGACTCAGGTGCCAGCCTCGGGTGCCATCGGGCAAGTCATGCGCCGTAGTTCTGCCGCATGCCTCCGCACGACGTCCCTTGCACCCTGCCGGGCAAGATTCCACTGTGTCCAGTGTCCGCCTGCCGTCCACTTTTTCAGCAGCCTGTCCGCCGCCTTGCAGCGCTCTTCAGCCGGGACTCCAGTCGCGCCGCGCCGCGGCGTGACGAGGGTGGCGACCAGCGCTGGCACCGCGTCGCCACCCAGGGAGGCAACATAGCGCAAGTCTGCCCCCGCGGCGCCGGTGCGGCCGGTCTCGGCGCGCGCCAGGTTGGCCCGCGCCACCAGGGCGTCGGGATTCATGATGCTGAGCCCCGCCAGGACCAGGAACCCACTCACCACCATGCCCAGGGCAAAGCTGCGCGGACGTGCGCGCAGCACCGTGAACGCGAGCCAGCCGAAGACAATGACCAGCCAGACCATGAAGGCAGTGGCATACAGGCGGTCGGTGGAAAGGCCATAGTAGTGGACGTAGAGCCGCATGCGCGCGAACGCCGAAGCCATGATGGCGCCCAGGAGGACGGTGAGCGGCAGGGCGAGCCGGCGGAAGAGCCGGTGCGTGCGAGAATCAGACGCCGGGATGAGCGCGTGCGCACCGAGGAGCACGGGCAGCAGCAGGCTCGCCACACACGCCAGTTCGAAGAATCCCCGTCGCGCATACTCGGCGTAACTCAGCCCCGTGGTCCGCAGCACCAGCGCCTCGCCGCCGAAGAGCCAGCCGATCTGCACCACGACGAAGGTGGCAAAGAGGAGATTGAGCGCGCCAAGGGAGAGCGCCAGGTCGGTGGCGCCGAGAGTGAGGGGGAATGCACTGGCCGCCGGACGCGCTTCTGTCGGGCCAGCGAGCAGCGAACGCCGGAGCCAGCCGCCGACCACCCACGCGAAGAGTCCAGCGACGACGACGTGGGAGAAGAGCAGCTCGAAATCGAGGTCGGGCATGGTAATCAGCGCACCGAAGATCGGGTCGGCGTTGGCTAGGAGCGCGGTGAAAATGAGCAGCACGGGGACAGTGATCACGACGGCTCGGCCCAGTCGTCGGGCACTCGTTGCCGGCGCGACGACCGCGTGGAATTCCGTGTCGGCGATGAGCAGCTGGGGCAGGCCGAACGCCACGCCCAGCCCGGTGGCGAATGCCGAACCGAGCAGGTCTCGCAGTCGCGCCACGGCGAGTCGGGGCACGGGGATGGCATTGAGGCTCATGGCGACCAGCACCAGGGCGGCCAGCATCGCGAGAAAGTTGAAGCCGTGCAGCATCGCGCTGTCGCGCCACGCCTGGCCGGCGGCGAAGAAGACGGCCACCGCGAGCCATGCCCAGGTCTCGCCGCTCACCGGCCGGCCGAGACGCCGGAGCAGCACCAGGAGTACCACGACGAAGGCGGCGATCCAGACCGGGAGCCCCAGGCCGGCCGGGCCGTTCCGGAGGAGGAGGTCGGCGAGGACGCCGAGCCCGGCGGCGGCGACCAGCGCGCGCCGAGCGGCGAGCGCGCGGGGGGACGCGCTGGCGGTCTCGGTCGGGATCACGACATCAGGGGACGGGTAGCGCATGGGTGCTCTGTGTTGGTGACGCAGAGTACTTTATATCACAGAGGTGGAAGGCGCAAGCGGCGCGCGGCGAGCTACGAGCCATGAGCCATGAGCTGGGTCGGGGGTCGAGAA
>DAIMFY010000116.1:4822-6566 GCA_036724295.1 Gemmatimonadales bacterium
GCGGCGCGCGGCGAGCTACGAGCCATGAGCCATGAGCTGGGTCGGGGGTCGAGAATCGAGGATCGAGGGTCGAGGCGGTTCTTCGCTACGCTTATCGGGCCCTGCGCCCTTCGCCCAGCGCATAGCTTGCATCATGCAGACATTTCTTCCCCTCCCGGACTTCGCGGCATCTGCCAGGGTGTTGGACTGGCGGCGCCTGGGAAAGCAGCGCGTCGAGGCCTGGATGCTTCACGACCTGCTGGTGAATCCGGAATCGCGGTGGCAGGGTTGGCGGCATCATCCGGTGGTGCGCATGTGGCGCGGGCATGAGGATGCGCTTGCGCAATACTTCTGGGCTGTAGTGACGGAATGGAAGCGGCGTGGTTACCGCAGCGTCATCACATTGCCGGAGCCGGGAGGCCGCATCGTGCTGCCGCCGTGGCTGGGCGATGTTCGATTGCACGCCTCCCATCGCAGCAACCTCCTCCGCAAGGCGCCGGAGTGGTACGGCCAGTTCGGGTGGATCGAATCGCCGGACATGGCGTACTGGTGGCCAGGGAGGGAGCTTAGGGCTGAAGGCTGAAGGCTGAAGGCTGAAAGCTGAAAGCTGAAAGCTGAAAGCTGAGTGACGACCAGCGCCTTCAGCCTTCAACTCCTTACCGACATGCTTTCACCACCGCCAATCCATCGCCCACCGCGCGTTCGCCCTCCTTGTCAGACGGATGATTGGCGATGCGAAGCTCGCCCGATGCATCCGCTACTACCATCGTGGAGGAACCGCCGCCGTCGAGGTTGATGGCGTCGACCGCGCCGAGGGCGAGCATCAGCTCCGCAGTCTGCCGGAGCGTCATGCCGGCGTCTCGCTCGGTGCGGCCGTCGATCACCGCCAGGATGAGCCGCTTGCCGCCGCGTGAGACGCCGGCAGCAGTTCGCGGGTTGGGCCCCTGGAAGCCTGCGCTGCCAAACGTGTCCGCTGCTGCGGTAATCGCGCTGTCGCGCACGAGTACCGGGCGACCGCCTACTGCCTGCAGCGGGTGAAAGGGGCGCAGTACGCCCTGCTGGAGCGTGAAGAATCCGATTCGCGCCACGGCCGCTGAGTCGAAGGCGAGCACCGGCTGGGAAATGGGCGGCGTGCGCATGGTGCCGTTGATGACCAGCAGATTGGTCGGCGCACCGGTGCCGAGGGTGAAGAAGTCGGCGTTCACGCCGCCCAGGACTCGCTCCCGCTTCCCGAGCCTTGCGAGCATCTCCGTGGTCTTCATGCGGCGCAGGACGGTGTCGCTGCTGGCCACCGCCTGCGCACCGTTGCAGCGATCCAGGTCAACGTCGAGGACGTTGATCGTCCACGGCCCCGCCGAGGAGCGAATGAAGCGGTGGGCGATGCCCGCCGCGACCATTTCCACGCGACTGCTGTCGACGGGGAAGGGCATCGCGCCCAGCGCGCGCGGCCCGGCGCTCGGCACGTGGGTGCATCCGTCCAGCAGCAGCACGACAGCGAGCAGCCGGGAGGACGCGTTCCAGCCGGAGCTCGTCACGCTTGCCTCACCGTGCTGCGTGGCGCACTGTTACCTGGTCGCCCACCACAATCGTGAGCAGGTCCTCGGCGCCCTGGAGCGGACCCGGGTAGGTCGTGCGTGTCCTGGCAAGCACCTGTTCGGTGTTGGGCGCGTGTGAGTAGACGGCGAGCCGGGGAGCCACGCGGCGGAAGACTTCGCCGGCCTGCTCCGGCGTCGTGTGGTGCGCGATGATCGCGGCGACCACCTCG
>DAIMFY010000117.1:0-6480 GCA_036724295.1 Gemmatimonadales bacterium
CCCATACGCCGGCCAGCGATGCAGCTGGTGACGGAGCCGCCGCGTCGGGTGCACGCGCGCAGGCGGTGAGGAGGAGAAGAAAGCAGGGCATGAGGCGTGGGGCATGAGACATGGGGCCTGGGGGCTGAAGACTGAAAGCTGTAGGCTGAAGACCCTGCAATTTGACTGTCGGCCCGTGTCAGTGCTCCAGCCGATATCGCACGACCGACTGGATTCCGTCCTGGCCAGCTTCAATGACCCAGGTTCGGTCACCGCGGGCCCACGCGACTCGAGCATCATGGGGAAAGCGGACCCGGCCCAGAAACTGGCCATCTTGACGGAATGCATCGTACACCGGCGGCGACCGCCAGACTGGAGTGCCTGTCTGGTCGGTTTCACCCGGGATCGGCTCGGCCGGTATGGTTGCCTCGACCCAGATACTGCCATCTGGAAAGACCTCTATCCACCGAAATGGAAGTTTATGCGGCGGTATCTGCTCCTTCTCAAATCGTGCAAGTTCTTGTTCACTGAAGTTCACGGAGGGCAGTTCCCGCTCAACGCGAAGCACCCTGCCATCGCTATAGATGCTGAAGGCGTAGCGATCGTTGACCCAGTCCAGGCGGTCGCCAGCCGGCGTCACCGTCCACAGATAATAAGGATCCAGCGAGCTATGCCTGGCATTCATGACCGTCTCGCCAAGCGCAGCGCGCGGCGCATGCAGCGTATCGCGGACGGTTTCGTCGGGGTCAACGTGAATAAAGATGATGTCCAGGTATTCGCCGCGACGGCGCCCACTCCACGACTCATAGTAGATGTGACCGGTGGTGTCCCGCTGCAAGTGGCTGCCGGAGAGCGCCGCGCCGGTTGTGATGGGCGGCAGGACCGAGCCGTCAACTGACCACCGGTCAATACGTCCGTTGTCCGGATCGTTGAGCAGCAGCTCTCCTTCTTGCGTCACTACCATCCCGCCTACGTCGCTACCGCGGTACTCACCTGGGCCGGAGCCCTCTCGGCCAAGAGTCGTGACATATTTGCCATCTGCGTCGAAAACGCGCAGCGCCGGCACCGTGCCATCCATGATCGCGACGCCGTCGTTCCTGAGCAGCGCTATACTCTCAATCCGGCCGAAGCCGGAAATGGTATCACTCTGATCGCCCCCTATCCGCATCTCCTCGACGAGCGTCACGGAGTCGCCCCAAATGCTCCCGCTCACGTTACGAACGACGATGGTATCAGCGAGCGTGTCAACCTCCGTGACATGCCCCGGTTGATCGGCAGTCGCGCAGGCGGCCAGGAGGAGAAGAAAGCAGGGCGTGAGGCGTGAGGCATGCGGCATGGGGCGTAAGTTGGGGTCAATCAGGCCCGTCGCGAAAGCCCCACGTCCCACGCCCCATGCCTCATGCCTTATGCTCTCTCACAACCTTCACCAGCCCCCACAAACTCACCGCTGCCCAGACCGCTTCCAGCAGGATGAAGCCATACTGCCGTTCCACCAGCGCTACCACTTCGAGGAGGCCGGAACCCAGCAGGTTCATGAGCTGGTAGGGGACGCTCCGCACTGCCAGACGGTTGAGCTGGCTCAGCGTGAACGGCAGGAGGATGAGGAAGGCGCCAAGCAGGGAAATGATTTGCATGAGGGCCGAAGGCTGAAGGCTGAAAGCTGAGGGCTGAAGGCTGAAGGCTTAAAGCTAGCAGCCTCCAGCCCTCGGCCCTCAGCGTCCGATGCCCAGCTCACCCGTCCACGCCTCCGACCACCCATCCAGCCCCATCGGTGTCACCCTGGTGAGCCGGGCGTCCACCTCGTCGGATGCACCGAGTGTGAGCGTAGTGCGCAGGCCGATGTGGTCCACCAGGTAGGCCACGAACGACTGGGAGCAGACATAGAATGTGCCGATTTCGACCCGGGTGCGGAGCACGGGCGGTCCCGGCTGCCCCACCTTGGCAAAGGAATCTTCGCTGCCATCCTCGGCGCGCCAGCCGGCACACGCCGCGTTGAGCCCTGCCTTGTAGTTGGTACCCCAGGGGTCCACCGCAGGGAGTCCTATCTGCCGGGCAGTCAGCTGCGCCGCGTACTCCGCCATTCCCTCGTCGAACCAGAAAGCCCGGCTCCGCAACAGGTTCGCCACGTCGGCAGGATTGCCAGCCTCGAACGCCATGGGGCGCGCCGGCATCAGGAAGACGTGGGCCATCTCGTGGAGCAATGTCGTCCGGCTTTCACGCACCCAGGCCAGTGGAAAGAAGATGCGGGACCGCGCGTCGGTCAGCGCACCGCCACTGCGGCTGCCGAGATAGATATGGATGACCGGATTGTCATAGCGGTGCCAGTCGCGGGCGGGCCGCAGCAGCTCGCTCAGTGCATCGTAGCCCCGGGCCAGCGTGTCGGCGAGCGCCGCCAGTGCCTGGGGCGATATCGAATCGGCCGGCGCCAGCACGGTGACGCGCCCGCGCGTTGCCCGGATGCCGTGCGCCTCGAGCGACGCGGCGAGCACCGAGTCGTCAGCGTTGCGGAATCCGGTGGCAGCGGCAGCGCCCACCGTGCCCACAGAGGGCAGCGGCGCGCAGGCAGTCACCAGCAGCAGGGCGGTCGAGAGTATCGCGCGAGGCCACGCCATCAGCTTGATCCCTTGGCGGCTGGCGCAGGGGACACCGATCCCATCCGATCATTGCGATCGTCGCGAGATCCGGCAGTTCGCCAGTCGCATTCGAGCAGTTGTGTGTCGGAGGCGACGAAGAGTCGCTTGTTGGACGAGGGAATGCAAGATAGGTGCTAGGGGCCAGGGGTTAGGGGTAAAAGGACGGATGCCCGCGTCTCAGCCCTAACCCCTAACGCCTAGCCCCTAACCCCTCACCTTGCACGGCTGCCCATACGCCACGCAATCAGCCGGGATATCCCGGGTCACGACGCTCCCGGCGCCGATCACCGTGTTGTCGCCGATCGAAACGCCAGGAGTGAGAATGGTTCCCGCTCCGATCCACACCCTGCTGCCGATGGTGATTGGCCGCGCGCTGGTCCGATAGGGCGCCTGACCCGAGTCCCGGGTCCAGTTCGTCACCAGGCGATCGGCTGCCGCCAGCGGATGCGTGGCCGTGATGATCTGCGCGCCGGGTCCGATCAGCGTGTCGTCCCCGATCCGGATCTCGGCGGAATCGAGCAGCACCGCGTTCACGTGTATGAATGACCGGGATCCGATGTGGATGTGCGGCCCGTACTCGCAGAAGAAGGGGGGCTCGATCCACACATCCTCGCCCACGGAGCCGAACAGCTCGGCGAGCAGCGCTCGTCGCCCGTCGCCATCAGTCGAGTCGCTCGCGTTGTAGCGGCGCAGAAGTGCGCGAGCGCGGTGGGCGAGCTGCAGAAGTTCCGGGTCGCGGGAGTCGTACGACTCGCCGCCGAGCATCTTCTCGCGTTCGCTCATCATGGCGTGTCCGACGTGGTCGCGGGTGCATTCCCTGCAAGCTGCGAAATCAGCCAGGCAAGCGATGCTGCTTCGTGATCACGCCAGGCCTCCCACTCGTGGTCCCCATCCCACATCAGAAATTCGTGATCGACGCCGAGCGACGTCAGTGCGCTATCCAGGGCGCAATTCCCGCCGGCAAGCGGGTCGTCACGTCCCACTTCCAGCCGGAGCGCAGGAGCTGGCTGGCCAGTATCTCGCAGGTGCACAGCTGCCCGAAGCGGGTCGTGGTGCCACCAGGTGTTCGTGTCGGTTCCCCACAGCTTTCGCCACTTGGGGCTGGGCCGGCCCGTGCTCCGCTCGAACGCGTCAAAGGTCGGAGGCAACGGAATCGCCGTGCCGCAGGGCCCGCTCGCTGTGGCGAGCGGCATGGCCACCGCCGACAGGCTGGCGGCGGCGCTGAAGAGCCGGGGGTTGGTGAGCGCGAGCAGCAATGCGCCCGTGCCACCCATGCTGAGGCCCATGACGCCGCGCCCCGACCGGCTCGGGATCGTCCGGTACGTGGAATCGATGTGTTGCACCAGGTCCTGCGCGATGTAGTCGCCGTAGCGCGACTGACGGGCGCACCCGCTCGCGGCCGGCTCGCTCAGCTCGTCGCTCGCGGCGCAATCCTCATAGGACGGCGACTGCTCCCAGTTGACCCAGTAACCGCGATCGCCATCGGGCATGACGAGAATGGCCGGTGGCATCCCGCCTGCCATCAGCGAATCGGCCACGCGGGTGATGCTGCCATGGGTGATCCATTCGGCTTCGTCGCCGGCGTAGCCGTGCAGCAGGTAGACGACAGGGAACCTGGCGCGCGTGCCTGTCGCGTATGTGGGCGGAAGGTAGACGAAATACTGGCGAGGAACGCCCAGTGCGGGAGAATCGAAATTACCCAGCATCGTGAGGCTCCTGGGCGCGAACGGGGCGCTCCCGTTCGCGCATCCGGTCAGCACGGCCGCGGCGAGCAGCCAGTGGCAGGCATGGCGCCCGGCCCGCCGGCCAGCTGCTCGCCCGTTCACGGCGGTCAGGCGGCCGCTGGCTTCTTCTTGAAGAACGAGACGATGAGGGGCAGCAGCAGGCCCACGATGGCGGATGCACCGATGTTGCCCGTGGTCTGGCTCCCCACCGCACCAGCCACCGTGCCACCCAGCAGCTGGCCACCGCCCAGGCCGCCAATGGCGCCCAGGATGGTATTCCAGAGCGGTCCCAGGTTTCGGGCCTTGTTCGCTGCACCACCGACATTCCCTCCGGCGATACCGGACACCAGCTGGATCAGCAGGCTTGCGAGGTCCATCGGATTGCTCCTGTGGGTTGGGAAGATTTGGCCCGGAAAGGGCGCCTCCCAAGATGCGGCCTGTGGGCGGGCGCGCAACCCTTCGGGCCGTCCGGGCATCAGACACCGCAAACCGGTGGCACAACATGGCAGGACCGCGGTCATTGATGTAACCTCAGGCGTTCAGCTTTCATCGACTTTCCACCCAGGCCCGCCGGCCGCATTCCGCTGGTGGCCACGCAGGGATCATGGTCATGCCTACCCTCCTGAGTCGCTGGCCGGTGCGCATCGGCGCCGCCGCCCTGCTCGCCATCGTCGGCCTCTGGCTGGTGGTGCGTCCCTCCGCATCAGTCGAATCCGCCCTCATCTCCACGGCACACAAGGGCAACTTCAGCGTCACCGTCACGACGTCGGGCGAGCTGGAGGCGAAGAACTCTGTCCAGATCACCGCACCGCAGAATGCGCAGGAGGCCGAGGCCTACCAGATGCGGATCGCCTCGATCGTGCCTGAGGGCACCCGGGTGAAGAAAGGCGACGTAGTGGCGGAACTGGACCGGTCCACCCTCGCGGCCAAGATGGCCGAAGTCTCACTGGCGCTGCAGAAGGCGCAGGCGGTGTACGAGCAGGCCCAGCTCGACAGCGCGCTTACGCTCGCCACCTCCCGGGAGGAGATCCGCTCCGCCGAACTGGCGCTGGAGGAAAAGCGGCTGGCCAAGGAGCAGTCCAAGTACGAGGCGCCCACGATCCAGCGACAGGCTGGCATCGACCTGGAACGGGCCCAGCGCGCGCTCGACAAGTCGAAAAAGGACTACACCACCAAGACCGAGCAGGCCAGGGCCAAGATGCGCGAGGTCGGCACCGACCTCGAGCGGGAGCGGAACAAGCAGAGCGTGGTCCAGGATGTCATGCAGGGCTTCACCATCCGCGCGCCCTCGGACGGCATGGTGACCTACGTGCGCGAATGGAATGGCCGGAAGCGCACCACCGGATCGCAGGTCTCCGCGTGGGATTCGCGCGTGGCCACCCTGCCCGACCTGAGCGGGATGGAGTCGGTGACGTACGTGAACGAGATCGATGTCCGCAAGGTGGCCAAGGGCCAGCGCGCCACCGTTACGCTCGACGCCGATCCCAGCCGGCGGCTCTATGGCAAGGTGGTGAGCGTCGCCAACATGGGCGAGCAGCGTCCCAATGCCGACGCCAAGGTCTTCGAGGTCCGCATTGCGGTCGAGGGCTCCGACACCACGCTGCGGCCAGGCATGACCACCGGAAACGTGGTCGAGACCTTCCACCTCGACAGCGCGCTGGCCATCTCCCTCGAGGCGCTTCACAACGAGGACAGCGTCCCGTACGTCTTCCGCCAGAGCGGCGGTGGCGCGGTGAAGCAGGAAGTGGAAACCGGCGCGGTGAGTGACGATGAAGTAGTGGTCCTGCGCGGCCTCAAGGAGGGTGACCGCGTCCTGCTCACCGTGCCCAAGGATGCCGCCGGGATGAAGCTGGAGCGGCTCCCCGGCTCCTCCAGGTCCGCCAGGCCCAGGGCCACACCGAAACCAGGGCCGGCTGTCGGTGGAGACAGTGCCGCCACGCCGCTCGTCTCGCCAGCCACCGACAGCGCGTCCACCCCGTGAACCCGTTTGACGTCGGCGGCCGCGAGCGCTGGGCACTGCTCGCGGCCCACCTCCGCTTCAGCGCGGGAACCGCGCTCGAGGGGCTCAAGCACAACCGGCTCCGCGCCGCGCTCACGTCGCTCGGCATCCTGTTCGGGGTGGCCTCGGTCATCACCATGCTGGC
>DAIMFY010000118.1:0-1938 GCA_036724295.1 Gemmatimonadales bacterium
CGCCGCCAGCGATTGACCCGCGCTGGCGCGATTGATCGTCATCCCTACCGGATCGCCCCGGACGGTCACACCCCGGAGACGTTTGTGCCCGCGTCGCCCGGTTTCGGCGAAACCTTGCGGCGGCTTCGCACGGCGCGCCGCTTCCCGCACAACGGCGGGCAGGAGTTGGTGCTCTGCCGCCAGGACGCGCGCGGCGAGCGATTCCGCCGTATCGTCCGGCAGCACAGGGACCCGGCGCTGGGCGAGGATTGGCCCGCGGTCGTATTCCTCATCCACCAGGTGCACGGTGCAACCGGACTCCCGGCGCCCGCTCGCCAGCACTGCGGAGTGCACCCGCTTCCCATACATCCCCTGTCCGCCGAACGCCGGCAGCAGAGCGGGGTGAATGTTGATGATCCGCCCGCGGTAGCGAGCAACGACGGACGACGGAACCCGCTTGAGATAGCCGGCCAGCACCACAAGCTCGATCTGGTGCGCGTCGAGCAGCCTCAGCCATTCGTCGGCATTGTCCGGATTGGCGAACACTTCAGCCGGCACCGCGCGCCGGCGCGCCCGCTCCAGCCCGCCCGCCGAGGCGCGGTCGCTCAGCACCAGCGCAATGTCCACGGCGTCGTCCGGAGCCACGAATGCATCGAGGAGCGCTTCCAGGTTGCTTCCCCCGCCCGATACGCAGACCGCCACCCGCATTGGCATGGCGGCAAAAGTAACGGACGACTGGACTTTCGCATAGCAGGCTCGCATGACGCTTGAGGCCGGTGTCTTCACTGCCAGGCGACCGACCGGCAAGTGGTTGCGAGGTGGCGACTTATCAGCCGACGTGTCAGCGTGCCCCGCTGGTACGGTGATTGCCTGCCTGGACAGCGTCGTACTCGTCCTTCGCACTCAGTCCAGAGGATGCCCGCCATGATCCGGCCGTTTCACTTGCGACCCCTTCTCGTGGTCGTTGCCGGCGCTGTCCTTTCAGCGTGTGATGCTCCCACGATGCTCGGCCCGCAGGGCGCACTGTCCGCCGTCGTGACCAGCGTCGCCACCGCCGATGGCAGCAGTAAGGCCAGCTATCACGCCGGGTCGGCGCCGGTCAGCGGCAGCATCGCGGCGCCCTCCAGCAGCGGCACGGCGTCGGTGGTAAGCGGCGGCAGCGCCAGTCTGGCGCTCGCAGCCGACGCCGCCTTTGGCCGCGTGATCGTGAGCATGAATGGCCTGGATGGCTACTATGAGCTCACCCTGCCCGCCGACTCGACGGAGGCGGGCCTGGTCCTCGGCGTCGCATCCGATGCCGGTGACGCCGATCTCCAGCTTCGCCTTGCCGTGGCGATGGATGGGGAGGTGAGCAGTTACAGGGCGCAACCCCTGCAGATCCACCACGTGGGCACGGGCGACATGCAGATCAGCGTCAGCTGGACCGGCGCGAGCGACGTGGACCTCCGGGTAACAGACCCAGCGGGAGAGCTGGTCTACTTTGACAATCCCACGTCCGAAAGCGGCGGGACACTCGACCTGGATTCGAACGCAAGCTGCACCATCGACGGCGTCAACAGTGAAAACGTCGTGTGGCCGGCCGGCCACGCGCCCCACGGCGATTATCACGTGACGCTGGTGTACCATGATGATTGCGGTGTGGAGCGGAGCGACTACGTGGTGACGGTGGCGAGGGCGGGGCACGAGACCGAAACCGTCACCGGCTCCTTCGTGGGCGCATTCGGCGACAATCCGGACGTGGAGGTGGGGACGTATACGTACTAGGCGGACAAGGCGGACGGGGCGGACCCCACCAGGCGATGTCATTGCGAGCACGCCACAGGCGTGCGAAGCAATGACAACCCGTCCCGGCTGCTCAACCGATCTACTCCGGCACCGAATCCCGCTTCACTGAATCCTGCGGCAGCGAATCCACCCGAAGCGAGTCCGCTCCCAGCGAGTCCGCTCCCAGCGAGTCCG
>DAIMFY010000118.1:2038-6444 GCA_036724295.1 Gemmatimonadales bacterium
AGCGAATCCACCCGAAGCGAGTCCGCTCCCAGCGAGTCCGCTCCCAGCGAGTCCGGCCGCAGCAGCGGCGCGGCTGGCTTGGGGGCCGTAAAGACGCCCCGTGTGCTTGCCGATACTCCCGTCACATTGCGGATGCTGTCCACCAGTACCAGATATTGGCCCGCCGTGTCCATCGGCGCCGCGAGCACCAGAATCAAACGGTTGGAAAGCGTCGGCCGCTCCGGGGTGCTGTCAGGGGTCGGCGACACCACCGGCGGGATAACGGCGGGCGGTGCCGCAGGTGCCGCAGGTGCCAGAGAGTCGCGCCGAGGCGCCTGCCGGAGACTGTCGAAGACTCGCTGGGTAGCGAACGACGCCACCGGGACCGTCGCAGAATCGGGCAGGTGGCGCACGGTTACGATGCTCGTGTCGATTTGCTGGGCAGGGCTGAGCGGCTGGCTGAACTGGAGCTCCACGGTTACACTGTCGCGCGGCGCCGCCTGCTGGAGGCGGGGTGGATTGGTGTCGTGGGGGAACGTCCAGAAGGTAAGGGCCGGCCCGTTTCCGGTGGCTGTTACCGAGTCGTAGGCTTCGCGTGGTTCTCGCATGCCGTTGTTGTTCTGATCGATGGAGGCGAAGACCAGATACGTCCCGGCCGGAAGGGGTGCACCGACGAAGCTGCCCGCCGAATCGGCGCCGATCCGGTAAGGAAGGCTGTCGGGCTGCAGCACCGCCTCCACCAGGGCACGCGGCACCGGATTGCCTGTGGTCCAGTCGATCACCTTGCCGCGCAGCGTATCAGCGGGTAGCGGCCCACCCGTCGTGAAAGTGACGACGGAGCGCGCGGATGTCGCCCTGTTGTTCCGCAGGTCCATCACCCCTGGCAAGAGCTCGATTCGATAAGTCCGGTTGGGCCGCCAGCCCTCGCCGGGCCGCACCGCGATACGGGAGCGCTTCCAGCTGACGTCGGCTGCCCGGGTGGTGGGCGAAAGCAGGATGAGGCGCTGGAGATCGCCCGTGCCGTTGGCGTTGCCGGGCGCCGAGCCCTCCGACACCACTTCATCAAAGCGGAATTCCACTTCGCCATCGAAGTCAGGCAGCGCGACGAGTGATTCGGGAAAGGTGCCGACAAGCCGCGGTGGGGCGGTGTCCGGCGGTCCGCCCGGCGGCGCCTCGATCTTGGCGCATGCAGCGACTACGGCCATCGTGCCGAGAACAAGGAGGGTCGTACGTCGTACGTCGTACGTCGTACGACTGCGTGTCTCGCGTCCCGAATCCCGCGTCCGCTTCACCCGCACCCCAGCAGCTTCCGCTTGCCCCGCAGGGTCTCGGCCTGCTCTCGCCAGGAAACGAGCTTCTGCCGTTCGTTCTCCACCACGTGCGCAGGCGCGCGGCGCACGAACTGCTCGTTGGCCAGCTTGCGCTCCTGCTGCACCAGCAGCGCGTCGAGCCGTCCTACCTCATCGCCCAATCGGCTGCACTCGCGGCCCAGGTCGATGGCCCCGCCGAGTGGCACGAAGACCGCCGTGCCCTCGTCGAGCACCGCGTGGCCTCCCGGTTCCTTGCCCGCCTCCGCGAAGGTCAGCGCCGACGCCTTGGCCAGGCGCATGATCGTACCGCGCTCGGCGTCGATGGCGCGCTCCGCGAGCGCTGAGGCCGGTGCAACGTGCACCGGCACCGCGGCGCCAGGCTGTACCCCGTACTCCGCGCGAATCTGCCGCACCGCCGTCACGAGCTGCTGCACCAGGCCGAACTGGCGCTCGGCGTCGGCGCTCACGGCGCGGTCATCACCCGCCGGCCAGCGCGCGATCATGATGGTGTCGCTCTCGCGCCGCCCCGGGAGACGGGTCCAGAGCGCCTCGGTGATGAACGGCATGATGGGATGCAGCAACCGCAGGGCCACGTCAAACGTGCGGGTCACCACCGCGCGTGCGACGTCGCCGCCGGGCTGGTCGCCATAGAGGCGTGGCTTGATCTGCTCGATGTACCAGTCCGCCAGATCCGACCAGATGAAATGGTAGATCGCGCTGGCCGCCTCGTTGAGGCGGAACTTCTCGTACGCCGCTGTCGCCTCCCGCACCGTGGCGTCGCACCGGGCAATAATCCAGCGATCGGCAAGGGTGAACTCGTGGGGCCGGATCGTATCCGCGTGGTCGCCGGCGATCGGACGCACCGGCCCGTCGAGGTTGCCGAGGATGAAGCGGCCGGCGTTCCACAGCTTGTTGGCGAAGTTGCGCCCAGGCGCGAACGACGTCTCGAGGTCGGCCGGGTCGAGGATGAGGTCGGTGCCGACGGCCATGCCCGACAACGTGACGTAGCGCAGGGCATCGGCGCCGTAGCGCGCGATCACGTCGAGCGGGTCGATCCCGTTGCCCAGCGACTTGGACATCTTGCGATGCTGCGTGTCCCGAACGGTGCCATGGAGATACACCGTGCTGAACGGGATCTCCCCCATGAATTCGCAGCCGGCCATGACCATCCGCGATACCCAGAAGAAGATGATCTCCGGGGCGGTGACCAGCGTGTTGCCGGGGTAGTAGCGCGCCAAGTCGGGAGTCTGGTCTGGCCATCCCAGTGAGGAGAAAGGGACCAGCCACGAGGAGAACCAGGTGTCGAGCACGTCGTCGTCCTGGTGCACAGTCCCGCCGCACGCCGGACAGCGCGCCACATCGGTACGACTCGCGGCTACGTGGCCGCATTCCTCGTTCTCGCAATACCAGACGGGGATCCGGTGCCCCCACCACAGCTGGCGGGAGATGCACCAGTCTCGGATGTTCTCCATCCACTGGGCGTAGTCGTCGCCGCGGCGCTCGGGAATGAACCTGAGGCGCCCGTCGCGATAGGCCTGCAGCGCAGGGGCAGCAAGCGGCCCCATCCGGACAAACCACTGGTCGGACAGCCGGGGCTCGACCACCGTGTCGCATCGATAGCACCGACCCACCGCGTGCTGGTGGTCCTCCACCTTCTCCAGCAAGCCGAGCTCCTCGAACTCGGCCACTACCTCGCGGCGCGCCTCGAAGCGGTCGAGCCCCCGGTACCGATCCGGCACCTCGTCGTTCATGTGCGCGTCGGGCGTCATCACGTCGATGGAGGCGAGACCGGTGCGGCGGCCAATTTCGAAGTCGGTCGGATCGTGGGCCGGCGTTACCTTGACGGCGCCAGTGCCGAAGGCAGGATCCACGGCATCATCCGCAACGATCGGGATTCGCCGGCCCGTGATTGGCAGAATGACATCGGTGCCCACGAGCTGGGAGTAGCGCGCGTCGTCTGGGTGCACGGCGACGCCGGTATCGCCCAGCATGGTTTCGGGGCGCGTCGTCGCCACCACCAGGTGGCCACCCTGCGCCAGCGGGTAGCGCAGGTGCCAGAGCTTGCCCGGCATCTCGTGCTTCTCGGCTTCCTCGTTGGAAAGCGCCGTGAGACAGCGGGGGCACCAGTTGATGATGTAGTGGCCCCTGTAGATGAGCCCCTTTTCGTACAGCCGCACGAAGGCCTCTCGCACGGCGCGTGAGAGCCCCTCATCGAGCGTGAAATAAGTGCGAGACCAGTCGCAGCTCGCCCCGAGGGCGCGGAGCTGGTCGAGGATGGTGGCGCCGGTCTGGCGCACATACTCCCACACCTCTGCGACAAAAGCCTCCCGCCCGAGGTCGAATCGGCTGAGATCCTTCGACGCGAGCAGCCGCTCGACGACGTTCTGGGTGGCGATGCCGGCGTGGTCGGTGCCAGGAAGCCAGAGCGTCTGGCGGCCCCGCATCCGCTCGAAGCGGACCAGCGCGTCCTGGACCGTGTTGTTGAGGCCGTGGCCCATGTGGAGCTGCGCCGTCACGTTGGGTGGCGGCATCATCAGGACGTAGGGTGTGCCGCCGGGCCGCGCCCCGGGCCTGAACAGCCCGAGGCCGACCCAGCGCGCGTAGAGCGCAGCCTCGATGTCCTGCGGCTCGTACTGCGGTGCGAGCGGCGCGCTCATGCGGTCTGGTTGGCGGGCAGCGGCTGTTGCTGGCGCGGACGGTCATCCTCGCCACGGACCAGGATGCTGTTGATGATCGTCTCGATTCCTGCGATGTGCCGCACCGTGCGCGCGGCGAGCGTCCGCTCCGAGCGGGAGCCGACCCACCCGCGCAGCTCCACCGAGTGCAGTCCCACCGGCCGCACCTCGAGCGCGAGGCCGGCCAGGGTCGGCTGGCTGGCCAGCGCCTCGCGCGCGGCCGCGGCGGTCGCCGAGGCGGATCGGGGCGGGGTGGGCGTGGGCGCGCGCAGCCGGCGGGCCGCGCGGCCCAGGCGCTCGCGATTGACGCCGCCAGCCCAGGCGCCCAGAACGGTGCCCAGCAGGAGGCCGGTCACGAGCCCGAGGGCTCCCCAGCCTGCGATTTCTCCAGCGGACATGGACTCACTGCGGCGCACCGTTCACCCTCGTGCAAAATGTTTTC
>DAIMFY010000119.1:0-6412 GCA_036724295.1 Gemmatimonadales bacterium
GGCGACGACGCCTGGGCGCTGGGCCGCTTCATCGTGCCCTCGGCCCGGCTCGATGAATTCGAGGGTGCCGCCGCTGCGCATCTTCCGCAAGAGGGCGGCACGGCGCCCTGGCTCATCAGCATGCTGGGTGGCGTGGACCCGGGGCACGACGCCGAGCTGATCTTCGAGTTCAACGAGCGCCACGCGCGCCGTGCGGCGGGCCAGGTCGCCATCGACACACTGGAAGTGAAGGCCACGAACGCCGAGACGATCATGCGACTGGTGCGCTCGGCGCCTGATCACGTACGCGTGTTCGTGGAGATTCCGGTGGGTGATGATCCCGAAGCGCTGCTCACCGCCATCCGGGACGCCGGTGCCAGTGCCAAGATCCGCACCGGCGGCGTGACCCAGGATGCGTTCCCCTCAGCCGATGACGTGACCCGGTTCCTGGTTACCGCCGCGAAGCTTGGTGTCCCGTTCAAGGCCACCGCCGGGTTGCACCATCCACTCCACGGCGATTATCGGCTGACCTATGAGCCGGGAAGCGAGTTGGCGCCGATGTACGGCTTCCTCAACATCTTCATGGCTGCCACCGCCGCGCGCCAGGGCGCCGACCATCGCACCGTGCGGCGGATGCTGGCGGAGGGCGGCGGCTCGGCGTTCGAGTTCCACACCGACAGCGTCACCTGGAGTGATGGACGCGCCGGGATCGACGACATCGCAACGATGCGCAGGGAATTCGGCATCTCGTTCGGCTCCTGCTCCTTCACCGAGCCGATGGAAGATCTTCGCTCCATGGAACTGCTCTGAATCATGACTGACATCAACGCGACCCACGACCCGCAACTCACCAGCTGGGTCGAAAGCGCCAACGACCCCGGCACTGACTTTCCCATCCAGAACCTGCCGCTCGGCGTGTTTCGCAGGAAAGGAAGCGGCGAACGGCCTCGCGTCGGCACCGCCATAGGCGACCAGATCCTCGATATCTCGTCGGTGCGCACGCACTGGAGCCTTGGCGCCGCGGCCGATGCGTGTGCATCGCCCTCGCTCAACAACCTGATGGCGATGGGTGAAGCGGCATGGAGCGAGCTGCGCCGGGCGCTGCAGTCGGTGCTGGCAAGCAACGGAGAGTTCAGCGGCCAAGCGAAGAAGCGCGCCGCCGGGCTGCTGGTACCGATGGCTGAGGCGGAGATGCTCCTGCCGGCGGACGTGGGTGATTACAGCGACTTCTATGCGTCGGTGCACCACGCCACCAATGTTGGCAGCATGTTCCGGCCCGACAATCCGCTGATGCCCAACTACAAGTGGCTGCCGGTGGGCTATCATGGCCGAGCGTCGTCGCTGGTGATCTCCGGTAGTTCGGTGCAGCGGCCGAGCGGACAGCGGAAGAAGCCGGACGAGACGGTGCCCTCGTTCGGGCCTTGCCGGCAGCTGGATTACGAACTCGAAGTCGGCGCGTTCATCGGGCCTGGCAATGTGCTGGGCGAGCCAGTGACCATCCGCGACGCGAGCGCGCAGCTCTTCGGGCTCTGCCTGGTGAATGACTGGTCGGCGCGCGACATCCAGGCGTGGGAATATCAGCCGCTGGGCCCGTTCCTCGCGAAGAATTTTGCGACGACCGTCTCGCCCTGGGTCGTGACGATGCAGGCACTCGCGCCGTTCCGTGTTCCCGCCTACCGCCGCGCGGAAGGTGATCCCGCACCGCTCCCACATCTCTTCGACGCCGGGGACCAGGAGCGGGGCGGGGTGGACATCTCACTCGAAGTGCTGCTGCGCACGCGCCGCATGCGCGAGGCCGGTGCGCCGCCGCATCGGCTCTCGCTCGGCGATTTCACCCAGATGTACTGGACCATGGCGCAGATGGTGGCGCACCACGCGAGCAACGGTTGCAACCTGCGGCCCGGCGATCTCATCGCCAGCGGCACAGTGAGCGGTCCGGAGCCCACTTCGCGCGGCTGCCTTCTGGAACTCACCTGGCGCGGGCGCGACCCGATCCAGCTTCCCGATGGCGAGCAGCGCACCTTCCTGGAAGACGGCGACGAGATCACCCTGCGCGGCTGGTGCGAGCGAGAGGGGGCGAGGAGGGTGGGGTTTGGGGCGTGCGTGGGGATAGTAGACGGAAAGGCGGGATGACGGGAAGGCGGGAAGCAGTTACTTCACGTGTCATTGCGAGGGCGCGAAGCGCCCGAAGCAATCGGGTTGCATGAATCGGGATACTGGCCACCCGATTGCTTCGGCAAGCCCTGCGGGCTCTCCTCGCAATGACGCGAGCCCCGCCTTCCCGTCTTACATCCCGCCTTCCCGCCTTCCCGTCTTTCCCCCTTCCAGCGGATGGAACCCCGCCCAGCGATCCACGTAGGGCCGGATCATGAGGTCGAGGAAGCGCTCCACCGCCACAGGAAAGGGAAACCGGCTGCGGAACTCGGACGAGGTGATCCCCAGCATCGTGCGGAGATGGCGGCCAAAGCTCTGGGGCGAGGAATATTCCAGCCGGTATGAAACGTCGGCCACGGAATAGCCGGTGGTCCCGAAGAGCCAGGCGGCATGCAGGAGCCGGATGGCCGCGAGATAGTTCTTGGGACTGGGAAGCTGGGAGCGCTGGAAGCGGGACATGAGGGTGCTGGGGCAGACCCGGAGCACCACGGCGAGCCGGCGGACGGTGATGGTGTGCGGCGCCAGCCGGATCATCGTCTCGAAGAAGAGGCGGGTGTCGAGCGTCGCGTCGGGCAGTGCACCCAGCACGGCGCCCTGAATACGCGCCGCCGCCCGCGAGGCAGGCCGCGCCACCGCCTGGCGCAACTGGGACCAGCCGGTGGGCGAGGTGACATCCACCACCTCGCGCACCCCGGAGGCGCCCAGCCGAAGCAGCGCCTCGGGTGAGGCGGGATCGGGACCGGATACCAGCGCCACGGTCGGCACGCCGGGAAAGTGCCGGACCAGCTGGCTCAGCGCATCGGCATGATCGGGGGTGCAGCGATGCACCGATACGAGCACCGCATCCACCGCACGCTCTCGGACCACGCGCATCGCCTCGCGCACCGAGTCCCGGTGCACCACGGAAAAAAGTCCATTGCCCGCGGCATCCACGCGCTGGCGCTCACTCTGGGTGAGCACCGCGGCGATGGTCAGCGGGTCGGTGTCTTCAGACATGCAGGCCACGACCTGTTGTATTGTCACTGGAGAGCGTACACTCTCTCCCTCAATGGGTGCACAATCCCCGGCGGGAGCGTGCCTGCGCAGCCTGGCGCCGGATGCGCAACCTTCGGCCGCCGGAAAGCATCTCAGACACGAACCGGCCAACTGCCCACCCGCGCCGGCACCGGAGCGCGCCCGTGACTGATACCCCGTCCGATCTCGCACAGCGCGTCGCCGACGCCCTCGGGCCGCAGTACCGGCTCGAGCGCGAGCTGGGCCGCGGGGGGATGGGCGTCGTCTTCCTCGCGCGCGACACCTCGCTGGACCGCCTGGTGGCCGTGAAGGTGGTCCATCCCGAGCTGGCCGGGCACGAGAGCATCTCCCGGCGCTTCCTTGATGAAGCCCGCACCATCGCCCGGCTGCGCCACCCCAACATCGTGGCGGTCCATTCCTCCGGCGCCAGCGGCGACCTGCTCTGGTATGTGATGGACCAGGTGCCGGGTGAAACGCTCCGCGCCCGGCTCGACCGCGACGGCCGTCTCCCCCCCGACGAAGTCACCCGCATCACCGCCGACCTGGCCGGGGCGCTCGACGCCGCGGGCGCCGCCGGCGTGGTCCACCGCGACGTCAAGCCCGAGAACATCCTGATCGAGGCAGGCACGGGACGGCCACTTCTCGCCGATTTTGGTATTGCGCGCGCGATGGAGGCCAACCAGACCGATCCGCGCACCGCCCTCGGCGTGGCGGTCGGCACGCCCACCTACATGAGCCCGGAGCAGGCGGCCGGCGACATGGTGGACAACCGCAGCGATCTCTACGCCCTGGGCGTGGTGGCGTACGAGATGCTCACCGGCAAGCCGCCCTTCCAGGGCCCCCAGCGCCTCGTCGTCTCGCAGCATCTCTCCCAGCGGCCTACGCCGGTCCGGAAGAGCCGGCCCGAGGCCTCGCCCGTCCTGGCCGACGCAATCATGCGCGCGCTGGAAAAGAATCCAGCCGAGCGGTGGCAGACCGGGGCGGAGATGCGGGCGGCGTTGCTCGGCGGCTCCACGTCTCGGCGGCTGGGGGGTCGCGGGTCACGAGTCACGAGTCCTCGCGTCCGACGACTTGCGCTCGGAGTTGGAGCAGTGCTCCTGCTGGGGATTGGCGCGGTGGCGCTCCTTGGACGGAGAAACGGCCCGCCCGCCGGAGTGAATCCCAGGCTCTCGCTGCTCCTGCTGCCGTTCAACAACCTGCGGAACAACACAACGCTCGACTGGCTGCGCGAGGGGAGCGTGAGCATGCTCGCGCTCAACCTCTCCCAGTGGAACGACCTGCAGGTGGTGGGTTCGGAACGCCTGCACGACCTGCTCGAGCGGCATGACATCGCCGAGGGCGAGACCATCGGGCTGGAAATGGCGCGGCGGCTGGCACGGGATGCCGGCGTGTGGACTGTCGTGATGGGCGACTACGACCAGGTGGGCGACTCACTGCATCTCACCGCGCGAGTTTACGACGTCTTCAGCGGGCGGAAGGTGGAAACGGCACAGGTGACGGCAGCGCCAGGCGAGGATGTGCGCCCGGTCTTCGACCAGCTCGCCGCGGAGCTGCTGGACCTGTCGGGCGCGCCGTCCGACACACGGACCGCACTCTGGGAAGCGACCACATCGTCGCTCGAGGCGTTCCGCGCGTACCTGCAAGGCGTCGAGGCGCTCAATAACTGGGACCTCGCCACCGCGGAAACCGCCCTCAAGCGTGCCACCAACATGGACACCACGTTCGGGCTGGCCTACTACAAGTACGCGCTCACCCGTGGGTGGCTGGTGGGTGCCGATGACTCGCTGAGCACCGACGCCATGGCCCGCGCCGTGGCGCATTCGGCGGCGCTGCCGCAGCGGCAGCGCACTATCATCAGCGCCTACAGCGCCTTCATCGACGGCGAATACTCCGACGCGCGCGGGCTCTACGGCAGTCTCATTGCGCGCGACAGCAACGATACCGACGCCTGGTACGGCCTGGGCGACGCCTGGTACCACGACATGATGGCGCCGCAGGGTCACGCCACGGCGATGACCGAATCGCTGAGGGCATTCCGGCGGGCGCTGGCACTCGATCCCAGCTACGTGCTGGCATATGAGCACGTCGAGGAGATGCTGACCAGCACCAGTCGGCGGGGAAGCCCGATCGCGCTGATGCCCAACGACTCGTTTGTGCCGGCGTACGACTCGCTCCAGCGCCCGCTGCTCGACAGCACCGCCGCCACGGCCGCGGCCCAGCGGGCCCAGGATGCGGTGATGACGCTGGCGCGGAACTGGGTGGCGACCCAGCCCGCCGCACTCCGATCGCACAGTGCGCTGGTGGACGCCTTCATCGCGGCAGGTGACTATCCCTCGGCGCTCACGGAACTGACCCGGCTCCGCGCCCTGTCGCCCAATCATCCGGAGATCGCGTTCATGGAAGCGCGGGTACGCTTCCTGTCAGGCGACGTCGAGGAAGCATCCCGGCTGCTGCGGCTGGCCCTGGATTCGAGCGCACCGGGCGATTTCGCGAGCTTCCGCAGCACGCCCTCGGTGTTCCAGGACGTGGCCGCTGCCGCCAACGTCTTTGCGTATCAGGGCGATGTCGCCAACGCGACTCGCGCCATCGAATTTGCCAGCCAGGCACGTCAGGCGATCTACGGCGGCGAGGGAACGGGCGGGAGTGACAGCTGGCGGCGCAACGCTCTGGCACAGCTCTTCAACTCGCTGGGCGCGCCCGAATCGGCGCTGCGGAGTCTCTGGCACGCAACCGCGGAAGACGCGCGAGTGGCGCCGGCGGGAAAGAAGCAGGCCATTCTTGCCGCCGGCGCTCCCGCGGCGGTCGGCCTGTTCACCGGGCTCGCCGGTGACTCGACGGGATTGACCGAGCTTCGCGCGCTCTCAGGCGAGCCGCCGCCTGCGATCCTGCAAGCGTGGCTCGCCCTGGCGCGCGGCGATTCCGCCGAGGCCAGAACCCTGGTGCAGGCGCCGGACACCGGTGCATCGCGCAAGTTCGACCAGCTATCCCGCCGCGCCATCGCCGCGATCATCTACGCCGATCTCGGCGATACCCAGCGCGCACTCAACCTGCTGCGCGCGTTCGAGCCAGCGCAGCTTTCGTCGCGCGGGTTTGACCCTCGCTGGGCGTCTATCGGCCGGGTGCGCCTCCTCCGCGCGGAACTCGAGGCGAAGCTGGGCCACACCGCCGCTGCCCGGCAGCAGTACGAGCTGGCACTGGCCCAGTGGAAGAACGCCGATCCCAGCCTGGCGGAGTATGTGAAGATGGCGCGGGTGGGATTGGCAGC
>DAIMFY010000120.1:0-6390 GCA_036724295.1 Gemmatimonadales bacterium
GTCTCCAGCACGTGACCCTCCGGGGCGATGAAGCCCGGCTCACCTTTCGCGATGGGGCCGTGCCACGTCTGGCCGCCCTGTCCGCGGCGCTCGATGACGTCCAGCTCGCGGCCGACGTGCGCCGCACCGTACCGTTGTCTCTCCGGATCCAGCGCCTGGGCGGAGAGGCGCTTGCACCCGCACTGGTCCGTGCCCTGCGCGTCGTGGCCGGCCATGCGGTGGCCCCCGGCTCGCCGGTTTGAGGCCCGGACTCTCTTTCACTTCATGGAGCAGGCATGCGTCGTCTGATGCTGTTGGTCGCGGTCGTGGCACTCACGGGATGCTCGGATGTGCGGAGTCTCTTCAAGGCGCACGATGATGAGGCGGCCACTGCGGGAACCATGACCCTCTCCTCAGAGCGGCTGGCGGAGATCCTGACGGGGCCCAAGGGGGTGCGGCTCAGCAGCGATGCCGCGCAGTTCGTCACCGGGCTCTGGCTCGACTACGCCCTGTTCGCCGAAGCGGTGGCGGAGCGCAAGCTGCCCACCGACTCCGCCGCCGTGGCGGAAGCGCTGTGGCCCGCCGTGACCAGCATCAAGGCCAGCCGCTGGTTCGATTCGGTGGTGGCCCGGAATCTGAGCCTGACGGACGCCGGCCTCGACAGCGTCTTTACCAACGGCCCGCTGCGCGTATTCCAGCATATTCTCATCTCCGTCTCGCAGACGGCGACTCCCGAGGAGCGAGGCGTCGCCCGCAAGAAGGCCGAGGCGGCGCTGGCGCAGGTCAAGAACGGCGCCAACTTCGGCGTGCTCGCGAGCAAGCTGTCACAGGATCCCGGCAGCGCCCGGGACAGCGGCTACCTCCCGCCAGCCGCCAAGGGTCAGTACGTGGTGGCCTTTGACAGCGCCGGCTGGACGCTCGCGCCCGGTCAGGTGAGCGGGATCGTCGAGACGCCCTTTGGATACCACATCATTCGCCGCCCGACGCTCGCCGATGCGCGAGGCCGGTTTGCGGATGCGGCACAGCAGGTGGTCAAGGCGCGGGTGGACTCGCTCTACTTTGACAGCCTGGCGGCAGACAAGAAGCTGAAGGTCGCGCAGAACGCGCCGGCGCGCGTGCGCGAGGCGCTCGAGGACAAGGAGACGGCGCGCATGTCCACCGACGAGCTCGCCACCTGGTCGGGTGGCCGGCTGACGGTGTCCAACCTCATGCGGTGGATCGGCGAACTGCCTCCGCCCTACCAGGCCGAAGTGCCGCAGATGCCGGACTCGGCGCTGTCGCACTACGTCAAGGTGGTGTCCCAGAACGAAATGGCGCTCCAGGATGCAGACAAGGCGCATGTCGGACCCACGGCCGAGGAATGGGCCGGCCTGCAGCAGCAGTATCGCTCGCAGGTTGACTCGCTGAAGAGCGAAATGGGGCTCGGCTCCGATGTTACCGATTCCTCCATCGCCGCGCCCCAGCGGCACCAGGTCGCCGCGCTCAAGCTCAAGACCTATTTCGACCAGATCATCAGCGGCAAGCTTCGCGCGCGCCGCCTGCCGGCATCGCTGGGCGATGTACTGCGAGACCGGGTGGAGCACCACGTATATCAGGGCGGCATCCAGCGCGGCCTCGAGCTGGCGCAGCGCAAGAAGGCGCAGGAGTCGGCCGACACGACCCAGGCCGGCCCGGCAGCCCAGCCTCCCGCCATGCGCCCGGCCCCCGGCCCGGCGCCGGTGCAAGGCGATAGCGGGTCGTAAGTCGTACGTCGTAAGTCGTACGACGTATGACTTACGACTCTCCCGGAGAGCAGCATGCAGTCACGAATTTTTGTTCTTGCCACGGCGCTGGCGGTCGCGTCCGCGCCGTTGCACGCGCAGGATTCCACGAGCTACGCGCTCCGCGGCGACACGACCTACACCGTGGACCATATCGTCGCGGTGGTCGGAACCGAGCCAATTCTCCAGTCGCAGGTGGACGAGCAGGTGTTCACCGCGCTGGCCAGCAACCCGAACCTCAAGCTGAGCACGGCCACCGACACGGCCCGGATGCGCGCGCAGGTCCGGGATCAGATGATCAACGAAGAACTGATGGTCCAGGCGGCCCGGCGGGACACCGCCGTGAAGGTCACCGACCAGGATGTGAACGCCGCGGTCGAACAGAGCTACAAGCGAGTGCGCAGCCAGTTCACTTCGGAAATGGATTTCCAGCGCGAGCTGCACCAGTCGGGGTTCGCGTCGGTGGATGAGTACCGCCGCTTCCTCGCCGATCGCCAGCGTCGGGAGCTCCTGCGCCAGGGACTCATTGCCCGGCTGAAGGAGACCCGCAAGCTCAAGCCGGTCAACCCGACAGAATCCGAGCTGCGCGCCGCGTTCGAGGAAGGGAAGAGCCAGCTCGGGGAGCGTCCTGCCACGGTCTCATTTCGCCAGATCGTCATCGCGCCGCGGGCCTCCGATTCGGCGCGGGCACGCGCCTTCCAGCTCGCCGACTCGATCGCCAGGGCGCTGCGCGAGGGAGGCGATTTCGCCACCGCGGCCAAGCGCTTCTCCCAGGACCCAGGTTCCAGGGAGCAGGGCGGAGACCTCGGCTGGACCCGGCGCGGCACGCTGGACCGCAAGTTCGAGGCAGCTGCGCTCGGCCTCAAGCCGGGCATGATCTCCAACCCGGTCGAGACCAGTTTCGGCATTCACGTCATCCAGCTGGAGCGCACCGAGCCCACTGCCATCCACGCTCGGCACATTCTCATCATTCCCGAGACCACGCCCGCCAACGTGGACAGCGCTCGCGCGTTCGCGGGACGACTGGCCGACAGCATTCGCGGAGGGGCCTCGTTCGACTCCATCCAGGCGCTTTACCACGACGGGTCCGAGGAGAAGGCTGCCACTGATGTACCCGTCGACCAGCTGCCGCCGGTCTATGCCACGGCAGTAGCCGATGCCGATAGCGGCCAGGTGGTGGGGCCGTTCGACCTGAGCAGTCCGGATGGCAAGGTGAAGTTCGCCATCATCGAAGTGACCGCACGCCGGGCGGCAGGCGAGATCGTATTCAATGACGTGAAGGATCAGCTCCGCAGCACCCTGGCCGAGAACCTCGCCACCCAGCGCTATCTCGACCACCTTCGGCACTCTACCTACATAGACGTTCGCAGCCAGTGACGGTGCGTCTGGCCGTGACGCTCGGTGATCCGCGGGGCATCGGCCCCGAGATCACCGGGCGCGCGCTGGCAGCGCCGCTCGAGGCCGATCTCGTGCTGGTGGGTGCGGACGACCAGATCGCCGAGCTGCCCGCGGCGCGGCGCGTGAGTGTGGGGACGTGGGGCCTGGGCGCAGGGGAAGGCAGCGATCACGCCCGCGCAGTCCGGGCCGGGCGCATCGCGGGGCACGCGATCGAGACGGCGGCGCGGCTGGCAATGGCGGGCGAGGTGGACGGCATCGTGACGGCACCCGCCAACAAGCACGCGCTGCACCTGGCCGGGTTTCCCTGGCCCGGCCATACCGAGTGGCTGGCCCACCTCGCGGGTGACGTGCCGGTGGCCATGATGCTCGCATCGGATCGGCTGCGGGTGGTCCTGGTCACGACGCATGTGCCGCTTCGCGATGTCCCGGTGCTGCTGACGACCGAGCGGGTGGTGACCACGGGCCGCATCACGGCCGCCGCACTGCAGGACTGGTTCGGGCTTGCCGCACCCCGGCTGGCCGTCTGCGCACTGAACCCGCACGCCGGAGAAAACGGTGCCTTCGGCGACGAGGACAGCCGGGTGCTCGCCCCGGCAGCCGCGGCGCTGGGCGCGGCCGGGCCGCTGCCGGCCGATACGGTGTTCGTGCGCGCGCTGAGGGGAGAGTTCGACGCCGTGCTGGCGCCGTATCACGATGTTGGCATGACGGCCATCAAGGTGGCCAGCTTCGGCGAGGCGGTGAACGTGACCCTCGGGCTTCCATTTCCCCGCACGTCACCGGACCACGGCACGGCATTCGATATCGCCGGCACGGGGAAGGCGGATCCGTCGAGCATGCGGCGGGCGCTGGAAATGGCGGTGATGCTGGGTCAACGGTCAACGGTCCACGGTCAACAGTCAGCCGTCGACCGTCGACCGTAGACCGTCGACCGTCGACCGTCGACCGTCGAGCTATTTCACCAGCCGCACGCTCTTCACCCGTCGCCCATCCATCTCCGCCACCTCGAGCACCCGTTCGCCCGCGGTCACCCGGTCGCCGGGGCGGGGCAGCCGGCCCAGCGCGCCAAACACCCAGCCACCGATCGTGGTATAGTCGGCGTCATCCAGCGACGTTCCATGCTCGGCGTTGAAGTCGCCCAGCGAGGTGGCGCCGTCGATGAGCGCCACACCTTTTTCCTGCAGCCGGACTTCCGGCGTGTCGTGCTCGTCGAAGATGTCGCCGACGATCTCCTCCAGCAGGTCTTCCATGGTGACCAGCCCGGCGGTGCCGCCGTACTCGTCGAGCACCACTGCCATGTGACTCTTGAGCCGCTTCATGTCCGCCAGGACGTCCTCCACTTCGCGCGTGCCGGGCACGAACAGCGGCTCACGCATGACCGAGCGGACATTACCGTGCGGCTCCTTGCGCAACGCCGCCAGGATGTCCTTGGAATGGACGATGCCCACGATTTCATCAAGCGATTCGGTGTACACCGGATACCGCGACCGGCCGTGATGGGCCACCTCGTCCGCCGCCTCCTCGATCGTGAGGTCCTGCTCCAGCGCGGCAATCCTGGTGCGCGGCGTCATCACTTCCTGTGCTGATTTCTCGCTGAACTCGAACACACCCTCGAGCAGCCGGGCATCCTCCTGCAGCAGGCTCCCGCCCTCCTCGCTCTGCTCCACCAGCAGCCGCAGCTCCTCCGGCGAATGCAGGCGCTCGTGCTCGCCGGGGGCGGAGACGCCGATGAGGCGCAGCAGCAGGTTGGCGGTGCCGTTGAGTATGGAAATCGGCACGGCCATGACCCAGCTGAAGCCCAGCAGCGGCATGGCCACCCAGCGGCTGACCGTCTCGGGGAAGAGCAGCGCCACAGCCTTGGGAACCAGTTCGCCCAGGATGATGTGGAGCACGGTGATGATGCTGAAGGCGATGATCGACGCCACGCTGTGCGAGGCAATCGCGGCCAGCGTGTCCGGCAGCCAGCCGAGGATCCCGCTGATCAGCGTTGCCAGCGCCGGCTCGCCGATCCAGCCAAGCCCCAGCGAGGCGAGCGTGATGCCAAGCTGGGTCGCGGAGATGTAGCGGTCCAGTGATTGAACGGCTTGCCGTGCGAGCCTAGCTTTGCGGTCACCTGCATTGGCCAGTTCGTCCAGCCGGGTGCGCCGGGCGCCGACCAGGGCAAACTCGGCTGCAACGAAGAACGCATTGGCCAGCACCAGCACTACGACCAGTGCGAGGCCCAGGGCTACTCGGGAGCCGCCGTCGGTTTCCATGGGTTTCAAGTGTAATGATCGAACGGGCTTCGTGCGAGAAAGGACGGTCCATGGAGGCGCATCAGCATGGCAGGCATGACGATGCCACGCCGCTTCGACGGCTGCGCTGGGTGCTGCTGCTCACGGCGACCTTCATGGTGGTCGAGGCGGTCGGGGGCTGGCTGGCCGGCTCGCTCGCCCTCCTGGCTGACGCGGGTCACATGCTCACCGACGTGGCGGCGCTCGGGCTCTCGCTCCTCACCGCCTTCATCGGGGCTCGTCCCGCGGACGACCGGAAGACCTACGGGTATCGGCGCTGGGAGATCCTGGCTGCCGTCATCAACGCGCTGGCCCTCTTTGTCATCGCCGGTTGGGTCGTGTTCGAGGCGTTCCACCGGCTGAGAGAGCCGCGGCCGGTGGCGGGCGGATTGCTCCTCGTCGTGGCGCTGGCGGGCCTCGCCGTCAATGCGTTGTCACTCCGGGTGCTCCACGGCTCTCACTCGCACAACCTCAACGCCCGCGGCGCATACCTTCATGTTCTGGGTGACCTGCTGGGAAGCGCGGCAGCGGTGCTCGCGGGAGGGATCATCCTGGCCACCGGCTGGACGCCCGCGGACCCGATCCTTTCCGTCTTCGTCGCCCTGCTGCTGGTGGTCAGCGCCTGGCGGCTCCTGCGCGAGAGTCTCGACGTGCTGCTGGAGGCCGTGCCGCCAGGCATCTCGATGCAGGAAGTGGAGCGTCGCATGCGTACCGTGACCGGCGTCGCCGACGTTCACGACCTGCATGTCTGGACGGTGCGCAGCGGGCTGCTCGCCATGAGCGGCCACGCGGTGGTGCCGCACCTGGACCAGCACCCCGATGTGCTGGGCCACATCCGCAACCACATGGCCGAGCTCGGCATCGGACATGTGACGGTGCAGCTGGAGGTGGAGGGGCCGTGTGAGGGGGGAGACTGTGGTTAGGGGCTAGGGATCAGGGACCAGGGATCAGGGACCAGGACGAAAGGACTGAGGCTTGTCTCT
>DAIMFY010000121.1:0-6379 GCA_036724295.1 Gemmatimonadales bacterium
CCGAGCTGGTTGGCATGGCAGAGAAGGATGGCGAAGTCATTGGCTTTGGACTTGGTCTGCCCGACCTGAACCAGGTCTTCCGCACCAATCGCGGCGGCCACCTGCTGCCGGTGCTCCCCAGGCTCCTCTGGGCCCTCAAGACCGGCAAGATCCACCGCATCCGCATTCCCCTGCTCGGCATCCTCCCGGCCTATCGGGGCAAGGGTCTCGACGCGGTGCTCTATCACTACATCTGGAGCAACGGCCAGCGCATCGGCATGCGCTGGGGTGAAGCGGGCTGGATCCTCGAGGAGAACACCGCCATGAACCTGGGCCTCGAGAAGATGGACTTCCACGTCTACAAGACCTACCGGCTCTACGACCGACCGCTGTGAACACGCTCGTGACCGGGGCCACCGGTTTCGTCGGCGGCCATGTGGTATCTGCGCTGCTGGCGCGTGGGTGCCAGGTGACGGCGCTGGTCCGCTCCCCCTCACGGGCAGCAACGCTCGAGCGCCTCGGCGTCCGCCTCGTGGTCGGCGACCTGCATGACGAAGATGCGCTGTCCCGGGCCTGTGAAGGACAGGAAGTGGTACAGCACGTGGCAGGCGTCATCGCCGCGCGGGACGAGGCGGCCTATCTCCGGGCCAATCGCGACGGCACCGCAAACCTGCTGCGCGCGGCCGAGGGGACAGGCATCAAGCGACTCGTGCTCATGAGCTCGGGCGCCGCGGCCGGCCCATCCACGCCCGGCCATCCCCGCACCACCGATGAGCCTCCGGCGCCTGTCACGGCCTACGGACGCAGCAAGCTCGCGGGCGAGGACGTCGTACGGACCGGGGCGGTGCCCTGGGTCATTCTGCGCCCCCCCACGGTATACGGCCCTCACGATCGCGACAACCTGATCAAGGTGTTCCGGCTGGTGCGCCTTGGCGCAGTACCGGTCTTCGGCGATGGATCACAGGAGCTCTCCGCAGTCTACGCGCCCGATCTCGCGGAGGCGGCGGTGCTGGCCGGCACCGAGCCGGCCGTTGCCAGCGGCACCTACTTCGTGAACCATCCTGAAGTGATCACCAGCGGTGACCTGGTCCGTCTCATCGGCAAGACGATGCACCGGCAAGTGCGCGTGATCGGGCTGCCCGGCGCGCTGGTACGACCCATTCTTCATTTCACCGGCGGAATGGCACGGCTCGCGGGCAAGACCACGATTCTAAACGCCGACAAGGCCAACGAATTCCTCCAGCCGGCATGGACGGCGGATCCGTCGCCGTTCATGCGGGACGCCGGTTGGCTGCCGGCGTTTGATCTTGCCTCCGGTCTTGCGGAAACGTGGCGCTGGTATCGCGATGCAGGATGGCTCTAGGTGATGATGCGCGAGACAATTCACGCGAAAGCACGAAAGCACGAAATCGCTGCCGTGCGTTCCGGCCAGAGCACGACGTGGCTGATTTCGCGTTTTCGTTTTTTCGTGTATGTCAGTTCGCCTCACGTACAACCTTGACAGTTCGGGTAGGCAGATTGATCCGCAGATTTCACAGATTTCGCAGATTGTTCGCGGTCTCCAACGGTCATCGCTGCAATATGTGCAGTCTGCGTAATCTGCAGGTAGGCGAAGTTATCCGCCGATTTCACAGATTTCGCAGATTGTTCGCGATCTCCAACGGTCACCGACGCAATCTGTGTAATCTGCGTAATCTGCGAAATCTGCGGATCGTGGTATCACGATCGTGCGCGGAATTGCGGAGCGTGGGCTAGTGAGCATCCGACGCCGTTTCCGCCTGGTCGACTGGCTGCTGCTGGGCTACAACACCGTGGTCGTAGCCGTGCTGCTGGTGCGAGCGCCGGAGCTCGCGGGCTGGTCCTGGCTCCTGTTCGCCCATTTGCTGATCTTCCTGCTGATCTGGCTGGTGCGCCTCCCGGGACTCGGCAGCGTGGGCCGGGCCATCGCAGAGCTCTATCCGCTGATCCTGCTGGTGGGCTTGTACAGCGAACTCGACGTGCTGAACGCTGGCCGTCCGGTGCACGACGCACTGATCCAGCACTGGGAGGCGCTCCTCTTCGGCGGGCAACCGAGCCGGGACTGGTGGCGCTCGGCGCCGAGCGTGGTGTGGTCGTTCATCCTGCACGGCGCCTACCTGGCCTACTATCCGATCCTGGTCATTCCGGCGTTCTGGCTGGCGGCGCACCGGCGCGTCGCCGGGCTCCGGGTCTTCATCCTCAGCGTCATGACAGCGTTCGTGGCCTGCTACCTCTGCTTCATCTTCATGCCGGTAGCGGGACCGTACTACGCCTTCCCGCGCCCCACCGGGCCTTTCGTCGGGACCCTCACGGCGCGCTGGGTGTACGACACACTGAGCCAGGGCAGTTCCTTCGGGGCGGCGTTCCCCAGCAGCCACGTCGCGGCCACCGTAGCGGCGCTGCTGGCCGGGTGGAGGGCGTCACGCGGGTTGGGCCTCCTCCTGCTGCCACCGACGCTGCTGCTCCTCGTGGCGGTGGTGTACTGCCAGATGCACTATGCGGTGGATGCGCTGGCGGGGCTGGGTGTCGGCCTGCTGGCGGGCGAGGTCGGGCGACACGCGGCCCGGCACGCCTAAGCCAACGCGGCATGCAGGGGCGAATGTCCACCCCTGCATGCCGCGTTCAAGCGGCTCCCGCATACCGCTGAATTACTCTACCGTAACCTTGCCAACCATGCCCATCGCGCCATGCGGATCGCAGATGAACGGGTAAGCGCCCTTGGGAGCGCTGGATGCAAAGGTGACCACAACGCTGTCACCGGCCGGCACCAGCATTTCCGACTGCAGCGGCGCCAGCTGGCGATCCATGCTGATCGCGCCCTGCCCGCCCGACGGCATGCTGTCGGCCCAGAAGTGCACGTTGTGCGGACCACCCTCGCCGTTGATGAAGGCGATCGCGTCGCCCGGCTTGATGGAGATCTGGTCCGGCACGTAACGCGCCTCACCGTCGACCATCGTCATCTGAACCGTGTGCGTGGTGCCGGTGGCCGCCGTCGCGGTCGCTGAGGGCGCGCCTGCTGCTGAATCCGACATCGCCGCCTGTGAATTGTCGGCCTGCTTCTCGCCGCCACACGCCGCCAGCACGACTGCCAGCGCCGCCACCATCGAAGTCACGCGCATTGCTGAAATGCCTCCCCGAACGATGAAAGTTTCAACCCTGCTCCCTGGCCGCGCCCTGCGGCATAATACCTTGTGAAGCAGTTCACAAGTATATATTGGGCAGGAATGAATCGGGAGTCCCGCAAACCAGGAGCAAGATCCTCCGCGTGCCTACACCCGCCCCTCCCTGCCAGCGGCTCGGACCCCAGTGCCGGCGGCTCAACGTCACGCTCCGCATCGGTTCGCTCGATGAGGGTGACGAATCGCTCGACCACGAAGCAACGTGGCTGCTGGGCCACACCGGCAATATCACATTTCTGCGTCTCTGGGAGGGCGACGGCGATCTCTATGCCGACGCGACCCTCCATGTCGGCTGCAAGTTCCTCAAGCGGGGTCCGGACGGGCAGTCCCGCTGCTCCGCGTATGGCTTCGAGGGGCGGACCCCGGCCGATCCACGCGACTTCCAGCCGAGGCAGCTGGGCCGCGACCGCTTCCGTCTGGTGGAGCGACGCAAGGTGGTCAGCCGCCGCCTCGCGCCCCCTCCGGCGCCACGCCGGGCGCTCCCGGTGGTGGCCGGCGACAACCCCTGCCAGGGTGCCCCCTGCCGCACCGCCGACAATGCCCGGGGCGCCGCGTGCTGCCGGGACCTGCAGGTCGAAATCATGTGCACCCCACGCCAGCGGCGGCTCGAAGCCTTCGTGCGGTCCCGGCAATCCCCCTATCTTTGCAAGATCGAACGCGAGGGGGCCTTTTCCCTGGGTGTCGAGATGATTTCGGCCTGCGGCTATCTGGAGGCTGGTGGCGTCAACTGCACCCTGCATGGCCGTACCCGGGCCGATGGTCGCAGCGCCAAGCCCGACCTGTGCTTTGACTGGCCGCCCAGGAAGCAGACGCTGCATCCGGGGTGCGTGTTTGCCAAGCCGCGCCGTCGTCCGGCCTGAACTGTGCGCCAGGGCACCCCTATAGACGTCTTATGAACCGGCAACCACCCGGATGAGACGCGTGGACGAACTGGAACGCCTCTACCAGAGCAGCTACACCGCCGTGGTCCGCTTCCTGTACCGCAAGGTATGGGACGCCGACCGTGCGGAAGATCTTGCCCAGGAAGTCTTCCTGCGGCTCTTTCAGCACAAGCCGGAGAAGCCCCGGGCCTGGATCTTCGCGGTCGCCGCCAACCTGGCGCGCGATGAGGCGCGCTCCGCCATCCGCCGGCGCAAGCACCTCACCCTGCTGGCCACCGACCCGACGCCCGCGCCGTCCCGGGTGCAGGCCGCCGATGAGGCGGTGGAGCACGACGAGCAGGTCGAGGCGGTCCAGCAGGCGCTGGCCACGCTGACCTCGCGGGACCGTGAGGTCCTGCTGCTCTGGGACGCCGGGCTCAGCTACCCGGAAATCGCCGCGCAGACAGGCTTGGCCGTAGGCGCGGTGGGCACCACCCTGGCCCGTGCGCGAAAGCGGTTGATCGAAGCGTACGACACTCAACATTCGCAGGATCATGCGGCACATTCCTGAAGAGGAACTGCACTCCTATCTCGATCAGGCCCTCAGCCGGTCGCAGTGCGTCGAGATCGAGAGCCACCTCGCGCGCTGCGCCTGGTGCCGGGAGTCGCGTGATGGTATCGCGGCCCTCCGCGATCGCACCACCGGGCTGCTCTCTACCCTGACCCCGGTTCGTCATCGCATCCCGCCGTCGTGGGAAAGCCTGTCGATGCAGGCGACCGCGCGCGACACCCGTCGTTCATCACTGGCGCACGCCGCGCTCTGGGCTGCCAGCATCGCGGCGGCGGTCGGCCTCGGCTGGGGCGGGCTGGGGCTGCTGCGCCAGCCGCCAGGCACTGCCTCGCCGCAGGCAGCCAGCCGTCCCGGCATCGACTCGGCACCGGTGCAGCAGCTCGTGTTCCAGCCTCCGGTCACGGCTCCGACGCCGGTTCTGCGCGTTTCGCATGCGGAGAGCTCCGCCGGAGGTGCTCCGGCTCGGCACGTCGTCGAGGAACGCTCGGCGCCCATGGACAGTGACAGCAGTGCGTCCGGATTCTCGCCCAGTGAGCCGGTCGGCTCGCAGCTTTCTGCCGGCGGGTTGCCGTCCTCGGACTTTGGCCTGATCGATGGCGGGATGTGGCGGACGCTGTCGTGGGACAATGCGAAACGGGAACGGGGCGAGTCGGTGCCGCGTATCCGCGGCCTGCCGGTGGTGGAAGTCCAGGTGGCCGCTGCATCGCGTGATTCGACGGGCCAGCCCACCATGATCGTGGCCCAGCAGCTCCGCTCGGGCCAGCTCATTCACACCATCGAGGGCCCGGCCACCGACGTCACCCGCCTGCTGGCTTCCCAGCGCTCGGAGGGCAAGTCGCCGTGGCCCACAATGGAAGATTCTACCGGTGTCGTCGAGGGGACGATGTCCATGCGGCACGGCGACCGGATGCTCGCCATTCAGGCATCACCCTCGGTGCCGGCCGATTCCCTCCGGGCCATGATTCGCAGGCTGAATGCGGCGAATCGATAGGGCTTAGGGTCCAGGGTCCAGGGTCCAGGGCTCAGCGATCAGGTGAAAGGGCCTGCCACCCAGGCGTAGGAAACTGAAAAGGGGCGACGGAATTCCGTTGCCCCTTTCGCATGTCCCAATCTCCAGGCCCTGGACCCTAAGCCCTAGACCTCATGCACGAAATCCTCGTCCTTGTCCTCATGATCATATACCTCGACCGCGTGGTGCCCGAGTTCCCGGTTGATGGTGATCTCGGCCAGCCGCGGTGAGACCATTGGAAAGGTCCGCGCGAAGAGGGCGTAGGTGAACAGGAAGAGACCGAGCAGCAGGAAGGTCGGGGCGAGATCGGGCACGCCGAAGGCCGGACCCGGCAAGGGCGAGACCGACGGGGCCACGAGCACGTAGCGCTCCAGCCAGAACGCCACCAGGCTGATTGACGCGAAGAAGCCGAGCGTCACCGGCATCTTCTTGGGCAGCACACCGAGCAGGCCGATGAACGGGATCAGGAAGATCCCGATGAAGACCATCTCGCCGATCCCGAGCCAATGGCCCCAGAGACGGGCAAAGACGAAGCCGGTCTCTTCCGGCATGTTGCCGTACCAGATCACCAGGAACTGGGCCCACATGAGATAACCCCAGAACACGGTGAAGCCGAAGCAGAGCTTGCCCAGGTCATGACGCTGCTTGGGCGACACGAGATCGGCGATACCCAGGTTGCGTGCGCCGTAGGCCATGAGGAGCGCCAGAAGCATGTGCGCCTCAAGGAAGGCGCCCATGAAGTAGTACCCGCCGAAGAGGTTGG
>DAIMFY010000122.1:0-6375 GCA_036724295.1 Gemmatimonadales bacterium
AGTGCAGCTCCTGCTCATTGAGCCGCGCGGAGTGACCAATACCGGCGAGGCGGGGGGAGAGCGGACAGCGCAGAATGACGTGTGGATTTAGGGATCAGGGGCCAAGGCCCAGGAACCGGCAGCCAGAGGCCAGAGGCCAGGCATGGACGGCACGACCACAATCCTGATTGTCCTGGCCGTCGCGGGTGAGCAGCTCGGGCGCCGGTTCGTCCATCCGTACTTCGGGGCGGCCTATCTCCCCATGCTGCTGGCGGCCTACCTGGTCTACCTGCGGCTGGCCGATAGGGGACGCCGGCGCCGGCTCGCGGCCATCACGGCGCTGCCCGAAGACCAACGGCGCGCGGCCGCGGATGCGCTCGATGACGACGACGAACGCTCGGTGGCGCGTATCGCGCTCGGACTGGTTGACCCGGTCATTGATGGGCCGCAGTCCACCAGTGAGGAAGTCTTCAGCTATCCCGGGAGCTGGAAGCGTTCGGTTGCCTGGACCTACTGGGGTTGCCTGGCCCTGATGGCGGTCATCGTGTCCATCGGCTACGCCCAGCATGTCGCGACGAGGGATGATTTTCCGGCATGGCTCGGGCTCATGGTCGGCTTCGGTGCCGGCGCCGCTTTCCTGCGGTGGTACGAGCCGCAACTGTACGCCAGCATCTTCGTCAATGTGAGCGGCATCGGCGTCATCGATGCCGGAGGGCGGCGGCGCATCATCCTGTGGAGCCAGCTGTCGTCGGTGCGGCCGCGCCCTCTCCTCATGCAGGTGGATTTCCACGGCGGCGCGGGTACCAGGAAGATTGTCGTGCCATACTTTGTGGAGCGATTCGCCCGGCTGATGGAAATAGTGAGTGCTCGGCTCCAGGAGTTGAAAGCCAGAACCAAGTCTGCTCGACTCACCCCGGAAGCGTTGCAGACATTACGCCGCGAATGCTTCGATGCCAAACGCTTGCCACCGGACGCGGGCGATGGTGTCCACGGGATCATCGTCGATGCACCGCAACCCGGTGGGCTCGACACGCTCGCGGCGTATTCGAACGGCTCAGTGCGGTTCATCCATCATGCCGGCGGCGCCATCTTCTGGGATCCAGGGCCGGAGAGCGGCAATCCACTGCGACCGCTGGTCGATGCGCTCCTGGGGGCAGCCGCAGCGATGCCCAGATCCAGTCAGGCAGCCAGCTGGACCGTGCCGGCCAGGCCGCTGGACAACTTCCAGGCAACCCTGCTGACCGGTGACGGCGTGGTGCCCGCGGAGATGGCGGATACAGAATTGACGGCCAGACTCTCGCAGGCGAGCGTTGCGCTGGTGCAGGCAGTAATTGCACAGGTGCAATGAGCTGAGAGCTGAGAGTTGCGAGCTGCGAGCTATGAGCTGCGAGTCGCGAGTTTAACCTCTGGCCCCTAACCCCTAACCCCTGATCCCTAGTCTCTAACCCCTAACCCTTAACCCCTATCGCCTATGCGCACCGCAGCCATCCTCCTGACATTGTCACTCAGTATGGCGCCTGCCAGCATCGCGTCGGCCCAGGCTCTCCCCGCCGACGTCGGTGCGGGTCGCATCGCCTGGTTTGACCTCGCCACGAATGACATCGCCAAGTCCAAAACCTTCTACACACAGCTCTTCGGGTGGGAGTTTGCGCCAGTCGAGGGCACAGATCAGGCCGCGGAGATCGTTGCAGGTGGTACGCACATCGGCACCATCCGCACCGCTGATGGCGCGCTGAGCCCCTTCAATGGCGTGGTCTATGTGCAGGTCGATGACATCCAGAAGACTACCGAAAAGGCCAAGGCGCTCGGCGCCACCATCGCGCCGGGATTTCCCTTCAATCTGCCCGGCGGTATCGGCGCGATTGCTCTAATCCTGGACCCGGGCGGGCATCCGGTCGGGATGTATGCGAGGACGCCGATAGCGGCGGAGTGACGTTTGAGCTGTGAGCTGTGCTCATGCGCTATTCGTGCTGTGCTGAACGGCTGGCGGGCGACCTTGCCTCGCCGTGCAGTTCTGGCGCATCAAGCGCTGTCATGCGGCCCGGTTCCAGCTCGACACTCGACATTTGACCCTCGACACTCGGCACCTCACGCCCAACACTCCTTCGCGCCAGCAGGATCGTTCCACAGGCCACGACGGCGCCGAAGACCGTGGCCCACACGGCGTCATCGGTGACGAGACCCCAGGCGATCGGGCCGCTGCCGGACAGCACGTTCATCAGCTGCAGGAATAGCGGGACGCCCACGCCGCCGATCACGGCACCCAGAAGGGTGAAGCGGAATGGGTTGATGTCGGCGAGGCGACGGCCCTGATAGCTGAACCGGATGACAGCGGCGAACGCCGTCCCGATCACGGCACCGATGATGCCGAATCGGACACCCCAGCTGACCGCGGCGAAGAGTGCCAGGCCGAGTCGCTCGGGCAGGGACTCGATGCCGGGGCGGGGATCGAACAGGGCGAGGAGCGCAACGATGGCGCCGCCGGCCAGTGCCCACGCGACGCCCCACGTCAGCGCATTTCGTACTATTGCACGCCATGGGCGCACTTGGCTGTCAGTCACAGGCCCTCCAGGATGCCCGGCCAACTTTATGTTGCAAAGTAGCATCCGATGGCGTTCAGGGCAAGACGTCCGCCGCTGCGCACCGCGCGCCATGGGTTCGGCGCCTTATATTTCCAGCTCATAGCTCATAGCTCACAGCTCACAGCCCCATGCACATCCTCCTCGTCCACGGCATGGGCCGGACCAGGCTATCGCTCGTCCGGCTTGCCGGCTTTCTGCGCCGAGAAGGCCATGCGACGGAGCAGGTGGGCTATGTCGCGGCAATCGAATCGTTCGCGCGCATCGTTACCCGGACGCGCCGCCGACTCGAGGCGATTGGGGCGAGAGGCGAGCCGTACGCCGTGATCGGGCACTCGCTGGGCGGGCTCATCCTCCGCGCTGCGCTCGATGGCATTACCCCGGCGCCGCTACGTCTCATCATGCTGGCAACGCCCAACCAGCCGCCTCTGCTCGCGAGCCGGCTGCGCCGGTTCTGGCCCTACCGCATCCTCTGCGGGGAGAGCGGCAGGCTTCTGGCGCAGCCTGATTTCCTGGCGCACATTCCCGAGCCTGCTGTTCCGTACACCATCATCGCCGGCTCTGCCGGGCCGCGCGGCCGGCGAAGCCCCTTTGGCGATGCGATCAACGATTGGGTTGTTACGGTCGAGGAAACGAAGCTTCGGCCCGACGACCAGCCGGTGGTCGTGCCAGTAGGGCACACGTTCATCATGAATGACCGGCGGGTGGATGCGGTAATCAAGGAGGTGCTGAGTGCAGATCCGGCGTGATCGACTTGCCATGGCCCTGGCCCCGCTCATGCTGGCCTGCAGCAGTCCACCCAGCACGCCAACCGACCATGCCCGCGAGCTGTTCGAGCGATACGCGGACCTGGAGCGGAATTATGATCCGGCGCTTTTCGACCTCTATGCGGACAGCGGTCACATGGAGAAGTATCTGGTGACCCGGGCCGGCGACACGATGGAACTGGGAGGCGTGTCGCTCGCCAGATGGAAGCGCGGCATGCTGCCGGATCTCGAGGCCGCCCGTGCCAACGGAGCAACCAATCGCTATCTGGATGTCTCATACGAACCCGACGGTGACTTCGTTCGGGTGAAAATCCGCCGCCACCAGGATCCGCCGGGCGTTGAGCTCGGCGAGGAGATGCTGGTGGGCCCGGGGCCTGACAGTGTCTGGTACATCTGGCGGGAGCGCGCGCAGGTGCACTCGACACGGTACTGATGGCGCTTCGCACTCAGCGCTGCTGCCTTCGGAATGACGCGATGAGACCAGCCGCGTTCCAGTTGCTCCTTGCGCTGGCGGCCTGCCAGCCGGCGCATATCCGAAACGGACCGATCATCATCGAGGACAGGCAGTCGGTCTACGTCGAGCCGGTTGACGTGAAGTGGCTCGCGCGCCAGGTGGACAGCCTCCGCCTCCAGAGTCCGGAGGCCGATGCATACGAAGCCGTGCTCGCAGGAGACCTACGCTTCTGGGCACTCCCCGGTGGCATGTCCGGCGAACCTCCACGCGTGCCCGGGGTCGAGTCCGCGATGCGCCGAGAGGTGGTCGAGAGGTTCGGGGTCCGCACGTTTCGGTATACCGGCGAAGGTAACCTGAGTTTTCCAGCCGGTGACTCGACCCTTTTCCGATGGCTGGACGTGACCATGGACTACGCGACCCGCTACAATCGCGAGCGACTGCGGTTGCGACCGCTGCGCCATTGACGGCCGCGTGCTCAGCGATCCGTAGTGTGTCACTCCGCCCCCTGAACGCATCTCCGGTGGTCCCCATTCGGGAGCCCGCATGGCGCATGTCGCAGGGTGGGTGCTTTCGGCGCTAGCAGTCGCCGGTGGCATGACCCCGGCTTCAGCTCAGTCCAGCCCGAACTGCCTCGTCCTCGGAGCCGGCCAGTGGTCGCCGCCTGATCCCGGCCCGATCTGGCCTGCTAATACAGCGCTTCAGCTCGCGGACAGCGCCGCAGCGATTCCCGACTCCATGCTCGGCCACACCGGCTGGCGCGAAGTCCGGTTCGCCGATGCGCCTGAGCCGGACGCCGACCTCCGGCGCGACTTTGACTTCGCCTGGGGATGGCTCAGCCCAACACCCGATTCACTCCTCCTCGTCCGGCCAGCCATGCTTAGCCAGGGAATGCCTGCGCGCGGCTCCTGGAGCGCCGACACGCTGCGTGGTCGAGGGGTCACCTTTGCCGATCTCGTACGCTTTCCGATGCCGCGGGCCAACGTGTACGCCGTGCGATATCGCTGCGCCAGTGACCGACAGCGCAGTGCTGCATTCAGCGCCCTTGTGAGGTTGCAGCGAGCGGACGTTCCAGACGAAGAGCTGAACGCGAGCGACAACCGCGCGGACAGCATCCAGATCATGCGGGCCTTGGGCGACGCGGCCACCGCGCGCGACTGGATCCCCGTGGACCGCGTCTTTCCCGAGCTGCGCGCCACAGGCGATACGCTGCCGCCGGCAGCGCGGGATAGCGTGCTGAATGCCGTCATGGCCGAGCTCGTGCGGGCGAACTACGTGCGGACGCCGTCGGTTGCCGAGCACACCCACCTCTCGCCCTATCGGGGATTCGGCGTCACCGACATGAGCGCAAGGCATGAAGGGAAATGGCTCCAGCGCGTTCAGCAGCAATATCACCTGGCCGGAATCTGTGCATGGCACGGGGCGGATGCGTGCCCCGAAGGCTACGAGTCCCTCTGGCTAGCGGTCAGTCGTCCGCATGTGCTGGATAACGGGCTCATCAGCGTGACCATGTTCCGGATGAACATCAATGGTTCGGCTTGGGGCAGCGCTACGACGCCCGTCTAGCTCGAGCGCTCAGCGTTCGGTTGGACGGTGTTCTGCCGGGATATCTCGATATACGATGATGGATCGAGGTGATGGCGTGATTCGCATGATGTTCGGGTGCATTCTTGCGGTTGCATCGGTGTCGGCGTGTGCCGGTAATGGTCCGCCCGGATGGCCCTCCCGCGCGCTCGTGACCGATGTTCCAGATAGTACTCTGCTGATCTGGGAGGCTGTGCTTCAGGCCTATCGAGCTGACCCTGGCCCATTCCATCCCTACGGCAGCGCCAACGTAATGCCCGTCATCATCCGCCAGCGAGGTCATGCTTCGGTGCCAGCACTCTGGGCGGCGCGACTCGTCATGGACAGCGTTGTAGACGGTGTCTGCGACTACGGTGCCATGCTCAACTGCTGGAGTGACGTCCATGCGCGCTTCATTGGGCTTGGCATGCCGAAGCTCATAAGCGGAGATACCGCCATCGTCCACATGGACTTCACGCAAGAGACGACCGACCTCTGCGGCACCGAGGAATGGTCAGCACACCAGTACGTGTGGGCTACCGATGCCCGGGTGGTAGCCACGGGTAAAGCGCCTCGTGTCGTCGGAGACTCTGTAGTCTCAGTCAGTGACGAGGTAAGCTGCTCCATCGAGCCGATGTCGGCTGCGGACATACGACTATTCCAGCGGGCACGTACCCTCCGTGCCCTGGTCGGATGTTATCAGCTGCTATACACTACCGATTCTGCACATCTCGTGGACATGAGGCGCGTTCCTTCCTCGTGGACGGATACCAGAATAGGCCGGGTCGTGGCGGACACAATCCATCTCGACAGCATTCCGATGCTGGCCACGGCGGACTCGGATGCCTGGCACCTGTCCGGCGAATCCGCCCGGGATCCAAGCAGTCAGTGGACCCTGGCGGACGAGCACCTTCAAATGGTGATGGGGAACTTCTTCGTCCTGCGCACAGTCGACCTCTGGCCCACGATGACCGCCGGTCACTTCGAAGGCAAGGCGCATGAACTGACCGATTCGTCCCAGGAATACTTCTACACG
>DAIMFY010000123.1:0-6366 GCA_036724295.1 Gemmatimonadales bacterium
AGCCCACCATGATCCACCCGTTCTGGAACCTGTTCGACACCTTCTGGTGGTATGCGGCACCGGTGACCGGGCTCGCCATGAACGACAACAGCGTGGACGTGCACTGGGAGCCGGGGCCGAGCGTGGGCGCGCCGGCCCTGATCACCGTCTCGCCGCCGTACACCGAACTGCGATTCGAGAATCGCACCACCACGGCGCCGGCCGGCGGCGAGACTGACGTACCCGACCGGATGTGGCGCACCTTCGGCACCATGGATGCCTGGGCCGAGGGCAGCGTGGCGCTCGACAGTCGGGGCGGCACCGACTACTTCGCGGTGCCGGACCCCAACCTCTTTGCCGCCAACGCGCTCAAGAGCGTGTTGCAGCAGAACGGCATCGGCGTGACCGGCAGCACCACGTCGACCACCGATTCGACCACATACGCGCTGGTGCGGAAGACGGCGCCGCTCGCCGAGGTGGAGAGCCGGCCGCTCAAGGACTGGGTGTTTCCCATCCTCAACACCAGCCAGAACTTCTATGCCGAGATGCTGCTCAAGCAGGTGGGCAAGCAGTTCGGCGCGTCGGGGAGCTGGGAGGAGGGACTCAAGGTAGAGCGCCGCTTCCTGATCGATTCCGTGGGCGTGGACTCGACCACCTTTTCCGTCTCGGATGGCTCGGGGCTCGCGTCCAACAACCTGGTGAGCCCGCTCGCGTTCACCCAGATCCTCCGCTTCATCCGGAGGCATCCACATGCCCGGACGTTCCTGGCCGGCCTGCCGCAGAGCGGCAAGAAGGGCTCCCTGCTGCGCCGCTTCCAGGGCACGCCGCTGGCAGACCGGGTGCAGGCCAAGACCGGCAGCATCTCGCGGGTGAACACCCTGTCAGGGTTCATCGACATGGGTGGCGGGAAGGTCTGGACCTTCTCGGTGGAGGTGAACAACCAGGCGGTGGGCGGCGGGGCGACGATCCGGAAGATTGATCAGGTGGTGGTGGCGATGGCGAAGGAAGCGATGTAGAGATGGGCAGGATGGGCAGGATGGGCAGGATAGGCAGGCCGAAGCTGACCCCGTGCGTCATTGCGAGCACCCGGAGGGTGCGAAGCAATCGGGTAGCCGGCAGCCCGATCCGGGCGACCCGATTGCTTCGGCGCTTCGCGCCTCGCAATGACGCTCAAGACACCTGCCCATCGCGCCCATCCAGCCCATCACGCCCACCCCGTCATTCCGTCTCCCCGAAAATCGCCAGGTTCGACGAATGCCCCGGGTTCACCTTGGCCTTGGGATTGATGTAATGCACTGCATTGTTCACCGCGATGCACGCTTCACCCGCCCCCACCGCGATCAGCTTGAGCTTGCCAGGATAGCTGGTGACATCCCCTGCGGCCCAGATGCCGGGGACGTTGGTGGCCATGACCTGGTCCACCTTGAGATCGGCCTTCTCGGTGTCGAGTCCCCAGGCGCGGATGGCGCCGAGGTCGGAGTGGAACCCGAGCTGCGGGATGACCGCGTCCGCCTCGACGTCGTGGGTCTCCTTGCTCACGCAATTGATGAGCGTGACACGCTCGAGATGGTCGCCGCCGTGGATGGCATGCACCTCGCTCGAGGTGCAGATGGTGCAGGCGCCGCGGCTGGCATGCTCCATGACCTGGTGCACCGTGGCCGCATGGCCACGAAATTCGTTCCGGCGGTGCACCAGCGTGACGCTGCGGGCCACGCCGGTGAGGCTCATGGTCCAGTCAAGCGCCGAGTCGCCGCCGCCCACGATCACCACCCGCTGGCCGGCGAACGTCGAGGGGTCGAGCACCCGGTCAAAGAGCCCCTTCCCTTCCCATTTCTCCGCTTCCTTGAGCGGCAGCTTCCTCGGCTCGAACGCGCCGATGCCCGCGGCGATCAGCACCGTGCGGGTGGGATAGCTGTCGTGGTCGGTCTCCAGCACGAAATGCCCGATGCCGCCTGACGGATCCTCCACCCGGCTGAGGCCGGTGACGACCTGGTTGAGGTGTACCGACGCGCCGAACTGGAGCGCCTGCACCGTCATGTCCCGCACCAGGTCCCTGGCGAGCACCTTGGGGAATCCGGCCACGTCGTAGATGTTCTTCTCGGGATAGAGCGCCATCAGCTGGCCGCCGAGCGCCGGCAGGGCGTCGACGATGCGTACCGACGCACCTCGCATCCCGGCGTAGAACGCGCCGAAGAGGCCAGTGGGGCCGCCACCGATAATCGTGATGTCCGTGATGTCCTGCATGGTCCTCGAACCGACTCCCCCCAGGTGAAGTTCCAGCCGCCGTGCGTGTCACGCGGCGCGCGGCGAATATAACCTGCCGGAGCCAGTATATTGGGCGCATGACCAGCCGCCTTCGCGTCACGCCATTCTTACCGCTCGCGGCGCTCGTCCTCCTGGGTGCCTGTGCGGCCACCCAGCGCTTCCTGGCCGACGTGTTCCGCGAGCGCGCGCCGGCGCCGCTCGACCGCATGGTGACCGCCAGCGACGCGCGCATCGATTCGCTGGGGCGCATCGCCGGCAGCTTCGTGGGCGAGGGCACCGAGCGCGCGGTGCACCTGATTTCCAGCGACAGCGTGTTCGTGCGCTCCCTGGTCGAGGCCTACGTGCCCAACATACGGCGGACCTCCGATTTCTGGTCCGGCGTGCGGGCTCGCGGTGTGGTGCGTGTTCCCCTGCGTGAGCCCGAGGACGCGGCCGACACCGGCGTGCTGGCGGCGCCGGCGCGCACCGGTTCGCCCGCGGGCCGGAGCGACGTGCTGGTCACTGCCATCACCGTGCGCGCCGGCCGCTGCGGCGGCCGCGGCTCGCGCGCCGAGCTGATCGTGGAGCCACTGGACCGCGATGCGCCGGCGCTCACCGGTCCGGTGGTCGGCTCGGTGGACGAGACCCTGGGCCGGGGCACACCGCTCTGGCGCTCGCCGCTGCCAGCACCGAGCCGGGCGCTGACCCGGGAACTGATCAGCCGCACGCGGCGCGTGATGGATTCGCTGCTCGCCGATGCGTGGCCCGCGGTTCACGCCGGCGCTCCGATCGTGCCGGACCCGGAAGTGAACACGCTGGCCGACGTGGACGCGGCCGATGTGATCGCGTATCACGCGGCCGACACCACGGTTCGCTATGCGGTGTCGCTCCGGGAGCGCCGCGTTGCCGGCACCGATACGCTCGTGAGCGCCGGTGTCATGGGGTGGAATGAAGACGGCAGCTGGCAGCAGGTCATCTTCCAGCCAACCTGGCTTCGGCTGCGCCGCAACAGCATCCGCCCCTTTGCGGCTGCCCGGCCACTGTACTGGCGCCGGCTTTCGGCGGTCACCGATTTCAGTTTCGAGCGCGACAATCTCTGGATGGAGCAGGTGAACGTGAGCGACGGCAGCGTCATCTGGGGCATTGTTCAGCCGGCCGACAATGTGGTGGTCGCCGCAGCGGAAATGGACGGGCCGTGCCAATGAAGATCTACACCAAGACGGGCGACAGCGGCGAGACGGGACTCTTTGGCGGAGGGCGGGTATCCAAGGATCATCCGCGCGTCGCAGCCTACGGCGACGTGGACGAGCTCAATGCCACGATCGGTGTGGTGCGTTCTACAGCGCCCGACTTCGAGCCCACCCTGCTGGAGGCAATCCAGCGCGACCTGTTCTCGATCGGCGGCCACCTCGCAACGCCCGATCCCGACAAGGTGCAGAAGGCGCTGGCCCGCGCCGCGTTCGACGAGTCCCGCGTTACCGCGCTGGAAGCCGCCATCGACTCGGCCACTGCGCAATTGGCGCCGCTCCGTGCGTTCATCCTGCCCGGCGGCGCGCCGGCATCCGCCGCGCTCCACGTGGCGCGCACCGTCTGCCGCCGGGCAGAACGGAGCGTGGTGCACCTGGCGGGCCAGGCGCCGGTGCCGGAGCTGTTCATCGTCTATCTCAACCGGCTCTCCGACCTGCTGTTCACGCTCGCCCGCCTCGCCAACAAGGCCGCGGGCGTGGAGGACGTCACCTGGTAACGCCGGCGCTCGAGGTGGCGCACGACGGGGGCCGCTATCCGGTATACATCGGCGTGGGGCTGCTTGATTCGCTCACGGCACTCGTCACCCGGCACCTGCCGAGCCGCCGCACGGCGCTGATCGCCGACGCGACGGTGGCCGCGCTCTACGCGGAATGGCGCGAAGGCGGCGTGATGCCGTGGCGGCCGCGGGAGCGGACCTGCCACGACGATCCCCCCAGCGGTTGGAGCGCGCCATTCACCTTCCCGGCCGGCGAGGTGTCCAAGACGCGCGACACCTGGGATCGGCTCACCGACGAGATGTTCGCGGCGGGCTATGGACGCGACAGCGGAATCGTCGCACTGGGTGGCGGTGTCACCGGTGACCTGGCGGGCTTCGTCGCGGCCACCTTTGCCAGGGGCATCCCGTTTGTGCAGGTGCCCACCACACTGCTGGCCATGCTGGATGCATCGATCGGCGGGAAGACCGGCGTCGACACGCCGCATGGCAAGAACCTGGTGGGCGCCTTCCATCCGCCGGCGGCGGTCATCGCCGACCTGCTCACGCTCACCACGCTGGGCGATCGCGAGTATCGCTGCGGGCTCGCCGAGGCGGTCAAGCACGGGCTCATCGCGGATGCGGACCATTTTGCCTGGATCGAGCAGCATGCGGAGGCACTGAACGCGCGGGCGCTCGACGCGCTGGAGCCGCTGGTGCGCCGGAGCGTGGCCATCAAGGCGGAGATCGTGGCGTCGGATGAGAGGGAGTCCGGCCGGCGCGCGGTGCTGAATGCGGGGCACACGGTGGCCCACGCCATCGAGCGGGAGACGAACTATGCCACGCTCCATGGCGAGGCGGTGGCGATAGGACTGGTGGCGGAATGCCGGCTGGGCGAGGAGATGGGGGTCACGGAGCCTGGAACAGCAGATCGTGTGAGCGAGTTGCTTTCACGTTTCCACCTGCCCGTCTCATCCGACTTGACCGCCTCGACCGCCCTGACCCCGCTCCGCGATGCCATGCAGCTCGATAAGAAGTCCCTGGGCGGAGAAATTCGGCTGGCGCTGCCGGTACGAATAGGTGAGGTTTTTCGGAAGGGCGACGAATGGACGATTGCCTGGTAGATGGATCCTGTCTCAGGCTCGCTCGCGGCCGCAATGCCGTTGGGCGCTGCAGTCCGCTCAGGTAGGGGAGATCGAATCCGGGCTGCCGCTCACTGACGCGCCCTCTGGCACCGCGGCCCGCTCGCTCGTCCCAAGCCCCAAGCCCCAAGCCTTAAGCCGCCCCACTCACTCCCGTGCCACCCAGCATCCGGATATCCGGCGATGCGCGGAGCTTCTCGAACGCGCGCTCGCGGATCTGGCGGATGCGCTCGCGGGTGACGCCCAGCAGCTCGCCGATCTTCTCGAGCGTGAGGGCTTCGCTGCCTTCTTCCAGGCCGTAGTAGAGCGAGAGGATCTTGCGTTCGCGGGGCGTGAGGTGCTGCTGGAAGAGGCGCTGGATGAATTCCCGGCGGAGCTTGCCGTCGGTCCGCTCTTCGATGTCGGTCACACCGGTGCCGGCCACCCGTTCGCCGAAGGTGGTGCCCACCTTGTCCTGGCGCTCGACCGGCGCGTCGAGGGATACCTCAATGGTGCTGATGCGGCGGGCGGAGCGGATGTTGTCGACGGTGTCATTGAGCACGAGGGCGAGTTCACGATCGGTGGCGGTGCGTCCCAGCTCCTGCTGCAGCATGCTCTCCATGCGGGACATCTTGATCAGCGCGGCGTTCTGGTTCAGCGGGATGCGCACGGTGCGGGTCTGCTCGGCGAGGGCCTTGAGCACCGCCTGGCGCACCCACCAGACGGCGTAGGAGATGAACTTGACCCCGTGGTCGGGGTCGAACTTCCGCACTGCCTTGAGCAGACCCTCGTTGCCGATGGCGACCAGTTCCGACAGCTCGAGCCCATGACCCTGGTAGCGCTTCACGTAGGAGATGACGAAGCGCAGGTTGGCCGTGACCAGCCGTTCGGCGGCGATTTCGTCGCCGGCGAGGGCCCGGCGCGCCAGCCGCCGCTCCTCCTCGACGTCGGTGACCATGGGAAGCTTCTGGATGTCGTGGAGGTACTGGTCAAAGGAGCCGATGGCGACGGACGGCCGAATAGCCGGACGGGCCTTCCCGGAACGAAGACGCGGCATGGACACCCCGATGGCGGCGGAACTGCGCAGCAGACTGTGGGTTACGCGCGGTGGACACCGCGTTGTGCGGACAGGCCAATATGGGACGAAAGTCGTGATCTGTCAACAAAATACGGTTATCCACATCACAAAATGAGACGGGGAAAGGGGTTGGAAAGGTTGTAGACAATCCACATTCGCAGGACGGGCGGGACGGGCAGGACGGGCAGGACGGGCGGGACGGGCAGGACGGGCAGGACGGGCAG